>NZ_CP185262.1:0-222500 GCF_018215285.2 Streptococcus sp. 11-4097 | reverse complement strand
GGTAACAGGTAGTACCTGTTGGGTTCCCCCATTCGGAAATCCCTGGATCATCGCTTACTTACAGCTACCCAAGGCATATCGTCGTTTGTCACGTCCTTCTTCGGCTCCTAGTGCCAAGGCATCCACCGTGCGCCCTTATTAACTTAACCTTATTTTCTGACCTTTCAGTCATAAACTCTTATTAATACTACAGCGTTTTCGGTTTATTTTCTTGTTACTATTTGATATAGATATTCAATTTTCAATGTGCATTACTTGGTGATCTCTCACCAATGGAGCCTAGCGGGATCGAACCGCTGACCTCCTGCGTGCAAAGCAGGCGCTCTCCCAGCTGAGCTAAGGCCCCACAAGACCTCTCAAGACTAAACAAGACCAATGCGCAATTCCTTATCCTTAGAAAGGAGGTGATCCAGCCGCACCTTCCGATACGGCTACCTTGTTACGACTTCACCCCAATCATCTATCCCACCTTAGGCGGCTGGCTCCTTACGGTTACCTCACCGACTTCGGGTGTTACAAACTCTCGTGGTGTGACGGGCGGTGTGTACAAGGCCCGGGAACGTATTCACCGCGGCGTGCTGATCCGCGATTACTAGCGATTCCGACTTCATGTAGGCGAGTTGCAGCCTACAATCCGAACTGAGACTGGCTTTAAGAGATTAGCTTGCCGTCACCGGCTTGCGACTCGTTGTACCAGCCATTGTAGCACGTGTGTAGCCCAGGTCATAAGGGGCATGATGATTTGACGTCATCCCCACCTTCCTCCGGTTTATTACCGGCAGTCTCGCTAGAGTGCCCAACTGAATGATGGCAACTAACAATAGGGGTTGCGCTCGTTGCGGGACTTAACCCAACATCTCACGACACGAGCTGACGACAACCATGCACCACCTGTCACCTCTGTCCCGAAGGAAAGCTCTATCTCTAGAGCGGTCAGAGGGATGTCAAGACCTGGTAAGGTTCTTCGCGTTGCTTCGAATTAAACCACATGCTCCACCGCTTGTGCGGGCCCCCGTCAATTCCTTTGAGTTTCAACCTTGCGGTCGTACTCCCCAGGCGGAGTGCTTAATGCGTTAGCTACGGCACTAAACCCCGGAAAGGGTCTAACACCTAGCACTCATCGTTTACGGCGTGGACTACCAGGGTATCTAATCCTGTTTGCTCCCCACGCTTTCGAGCCTCAGCGTCAGTTACAAGCCAGAGAGCCGCTTTCGCCACCGGTGTTCCTCCATATATCTACGCATTTCACCGCTACACATGGAATTCCACTCTCCCCTCTTGCACTCAAGTTAAACAGTTTCCAAAGCGTACTATGGTTAAGCCACAGCCTTTAACTTCAGACTTATCTAACCGCCTGCGCTCGCTTTACGCCCAATAAATCCGGACAACGCTCGGGACCTACGTATTACCGCGGCTGCTGGCACGTAGTTAGCCGTCCCTTTCTGGTAAGATACCGTCACAGTGTGAACTTTCCACTCTCACACTCGTTCTTCTCTTACAACAGAGCTTTACGATCCGAAAACCTTCTTCACTCACGCGGCGTTGCTCGGTCAGACTTCCGTCCATTGCCGAAGATTCCCTACTGCTGCCTCCCGTAGGAGTCTGGGCCGTGTCTCAGTCCCAGTGTGGCCGATCACCCTCTCAGGTCGGCTATGTATCGTCGCCTTGGTGAGCCGTTACCCCACCAACTAGCTAATACAACGCAGGTCCATCTGGTAGTGATGCAATTGCACCTTTTAAGCAAATGTCATGCAACATCTACTCTTATGCGGTATTAGCTATCGTTTCCAATAGTTATCCCCCGCTACCAGGCAGGTTACCTACGCGTTACTCACCCGTTCGCAACTCATCCGGAGAAGCAAGCTCCTCCTTCAGCGTTCTACTTGCATGTATTAGGCACGCCGCCAGCGTTCGTCCTGAGCCAGGATCAAACTCTCATTAAAAGTTTGAGTTCTCACTCATTTCTGTCACTGACAGATTTATTGTTTTTTCATTGTTCAGTACTACAACCTTAGTTGTAGTGCCCTGCACATTGGTTCGTCTTGTTCAGTTTTCAAAGGTCTTTGTCACTCACTTCTCTCAAGTGACAACTATATTAGTATATCACAGCCGCTTTCGCTTGTCAACACTTTTTGAAACTTTTTTAATCTTTTTTTCATCAAGTGCCTCAACCACAACATACCATAGTCCGTACGGGATTCGAACCCGTGTTACCGCCGTGAAAAGGCGGTGTCTTAACCCCTTGACCAACGGACCTGAGTTGTTATTTTCAACTCTTACTATTATACAGACTTTTCATACTTTGTCAACTACTTTTTTATCTTTTTTCAAATTAAGTAAAAAGAGCCAGAATTATACTGACTCTTCTATTGATTATAAAACTTGGAAGCACGTTCTTCTCCCCACCAATAGGGGATTAGTTCTGCGACTTTCACCGTCTTTCTTGTATCGTAGTCCATCATGAATTCTGCATCTTTATTTTCAGCGTTCAACTCTAAAAGGAATTCTCTGCAAGCTCCACAGGGCATTCCTGAACTTCCACCATAAGGCGGTTTGTCTCGAAAGGCTAAGACTTTTTTAACCTTAGTTTTCCCTGAAAATTGGTACATATTGAAGAGTGCCGCGCGCTCTGCGCAGAGATGGAACACACCACAGGTTCCCTCCATACAGAAACCTGTAAATATTTGCCCATCTTCTGCTTCTACTGCGGCAACGACATGATTGGCATAGACAAAGTCTGACACTTCATGTGGATTGTATAGTTTCTGTGCTTCTTCGTACATCTTTTCCCAGATGTCCATTGTTACATCCTTCTTATCTAGAGATTTCTTTTAACATATTTTCAATATGCTGAATTGATTTTTCACGGCCTAACAAGAAGATCGTATCTGGCAATTCTGGTCCATGCATTTCACCTGAAACAGCGATACGAATAGGCATGAAGAGATTTTTCCCTTTGATACCTGTTTCTTTTTGAACAGCTTTGATTTGTGGGAAGATATTTTCTGTTACAAATTCATCATCTGTCATCGCTTCAAGTTTTGATTTGAAGGCTTCAAGAACTGTTGGAACTGTTTCACCAGCCATGACTTCGCGCTCAGCTTCGGTCAATTCTGGGAAATCTGAGAAGAAGAGATCTGTCAATGGGATAATCTCATCTACTGATTTCATTTGTGGTTTATAGAGCTCAACTAATTTTTCAGCCTTATCAGTCAATCGACCTGCTTCTTCTAGGAATGGTTTTGCCATTTCAAAGATGGTTTCAAGGTCTGCATTCTTGATATAATCATTGCTCATCCAGTCGAGTTTTTTCTGGTCAAAGGCTGCTGGAGACTTGCTGAGGCGGTTTTCATCGAAAAGTTTAATGAGTTCTTCACGAGAGAAGATTTCATCTTCGCCACCTGGGTTCCAACCAAGAAGAGCAATAAAGTTAAAGACTGCTTCTGGTAAATAACCTTTTTTACGATAGTCTTCGATAAACTGAAGGGTGTTGGTATCACGTTTAGACAACTTTTTCCCAGTTTCAGAGTTGATAATCAAGGTCATGTGACCGAATTCCGGAGCTTCCCAACCAAGCGCTTCATAGACCATAAGCTGTTTTGGTGTATTAGCGATGTGGTCATCTCCACGGATAACGTGAGAGATTTGCATATCGTGGTCATCGATAACAACGGCAAAGTTGTAAGTTGGGTAACCGTCTTTCTTTTGGATGACCCAGTCACCACCAATATTGCCACCTTCAAATTCGATATCGCCTTTGACTATATCATGCCATTTGTAGATACCAGACTCATTGACCGCCAAGCGAACTGTTGGTATGATACCCGCAGCTTCACGTTCTGCGATATAAGCCGCTTTTTCCTCTTCACTCATACCAAGGTATTCGTTGATGTAGCGTGGTGTTTCACCAGCTGCTTCTTGGCGTTCGCGTTCAGCTGCCAACTCTTCTTCTGTAACGTAAGATTTGTAGGCTTTTCCTTCAGCTAATAGTTGGTCAATGTATTTTTGATACAAGTCCAAACGCTCAGACTGGCGGTAGTTTTCATGTGTTTCTGGGCTTTCATCCCAATCCATGCCTAACCAGCGAAGGTTTTCAAGCTGTGAGCGTTCCCCATCTTCGACATGGCGTTTACGGTCAGTATCTTCGATACGAATGATAAATGTTCCACCATGATGGCGTGCATACAAGTAGTTAAACAATGCTGTACGGGCATTCCCGATGTGTAGTAGTCCTGTTGGACTTGGTGCGTAACGTACGCGGATATCTTTTGACATAGTTTCTCCTATAAAGTCTCTAGGCATCTGCCTTTTTGCTCTCTATATTATATCACAAGTCTTGGCTGAGTCCAATTTCTATGAATAAAGAGAGTAAAAAGAGTGGGCAAACCACTCTTTTCTTCTATTATAGACGTGCGTTAAGTTCTTTGCTCAATTCTTCAAATCCTGGTTTTCCAAGAAGGGCAAACATGTTACGTTTATAAGCTTCAACACCTGGTTGGTCGAATGGGTTGATAGCATTCAAGTAACCAGAAAGGGCGATAGCCAATTCGAAGAAGTAGATAGTGTATCCAAGAGTGAAAGCATCTTGCTCAGGAAGAGTCACGTACATGTTTGGTACATCACCATCTGTGTGAGCAAGAAGAACACCATCAGTCGCTTTTTTGTTTACAAAGTCAACGTCTTTTCCTTGAAGGTAACCAAGTCCATCAAGGTCTTCTTCCAAGCTAGGGATAATCACGTTTTTACGAGGCTTGTCAACACGAACAACTGTTTCAAACATGATACGAGTTCCTTCTTGGATAAATTGGCCCAATGAGTGCAAGTCAGTTGAGAAGTTGGCTGAAGTTGGGTAGATACCTTTTTGGTCTTTTCCTTCTGATTCACCAGCCAATTGTTTCCACCACTCTGAGAAGTATTGAAGTGATGGCTCATAGTTTACCAAGATTTCAGTTGCATAGCCTTTACGGTAAAGGATGTTACGAACAGCTGCATATTGGTAAGCTTCGTTTTCAGAGATTTTGTCTGAAGTGTAGTCTTTGCGAGCTGCGTTAGCACCTTCCATAAGGGCTTTAATATCAGCTCCTGATGCTGCGATTGGAAGCAAACCAACGGCTGTCAATACTGAGAAGCGTCCACCGATATCATCTGGAACAACAAATGTTTCCCAACCGTTAGCGTCTGCTTCAACCTTAACAGCACCTTTTTGGCGGTCAGTTGTTGCATAGATACGTTTGTTAGCTTCTTCTTGACCGTATTTCTTAACCAAGAGTTCTTTGAAGACACGGAAAGCGATCGCTGGTTCAGTTGTTGTACCTGATTTAGAAATCACGTTTACTGAGAAGTCTTTGTCAGCTACGTACTCTACCAAGTCAGCAAGGTAAGTAGATGAGATTGAGTTTCCTGCGTAAAGGATCTGTGGAGCTTTACGTTCTTCTTTTGTTTGCAAGTTTGCAAAGTGGTGATTCAAGAAATCGATTGCTGCTTTGGCACCAAGGTAAGATCCACCGATACCGATTACAACCAAAACATCGCTGTCTGACTTGATTTGCTCAGCAGCTTTCAAGATGCGGTCAAATTCTTCGCGGTCGTAGTTTTCAGGAAGGTCCAACCATCCCAAGAAGTCGCTACCAGCACCAGTTCCTTTACGGATCAATTCATCTGCTGCTGTTACTTGTGCTTGCATGTATTCCACTTCATGTGGTGCAACAAATTTGTCTAAAACTTTTGAATAATCAAATTTAATATGTGACATGTTATTCCTCCAATATTTCTTCTTTTCTATCATAACGCTTACCTTCGTTTTTTTCAAGTTTTTTTGTCGAATTTCTCCAATTTTTATCAGAATTCAAACGTTTGCGTAAAAATGCCACATTCCAAAAATTTTGAAAAAATAAAATAAAGAACGACCAGATGTCCCAGTCGTCACAGTTCATTCAATAAATACTCAAATAGTTCTAAATTGCCATCTTCTTCATTAACCAGAAACTCTGGATGCCACTGCAAACCGATAATGCGGTGCTCATCGATAGACTCAATCGCTTCGATGGTCTGGTCTCTTGGATCAATAGCAGTTACACGGAAATTAGGTGCCAAATCTTTAATGCTTTGACGATGGACGGAGTTGACTTGACTTTCTTTTCCAAATAGCTTAGCCACCACGCTTCCTTCTACTGTCTCAATAGAATGAGATGTTCCGAAAGGCAGACCTTGCCAGTGACCTTCGATTTCTTGATTGAGGGTCCCACCAAAGGCAACATTGACAAGTTGAACACCACGACAGATTGCCATAATTGGTTTATTCTGACGAAGCGCTTCTTTCAAGAGTGCTAGTTCAAACTCATCACGTACTAGATTGTAATCATCACTCTCGATGGTCTTTTTCTCTCCATAAAACTGAGGATGAACATTTTGGCCTCCTGTCAAGATGAGTTTGTCAATCATTTCCACATAATCGCGTACAACTGACTCATCACCAACAGGAATGACTAAAGGGAGACCACCGACTTGACGAATGCTCTCTGCGAATCTACAAGATACAGATGAATGAATGTTTTTTCCTTCCGCGTCTACGGGACATAGATTTGCAGCAACTCCTACAACCGTTCTAGCCATGATGCCTCTCCTTTCGAATGTTAACGATAGTTCTATCATATCACTCAAAACGCCTTTCGTCTAATATGTTTTTTTAAAGTCCGTGATAAATATTTTTTATGGACAAGAAAAAGCTGCCCACATAGGACAACTTCTTTCTTATTCAAAAACAAATTGATTGTGATAGAGTTCTGAATAGAAGCCACCTAGTTTCAAAAGTTCATGGTGGTTACCACATTCAATGACTTCTCCATCTTTAAGGACAATAATCTGGTCTGCATTGAGGATGGTCTTCAAACGGTGAGCAATGACAAAACTGGTTCTACCTGCTACAACTGCCTCCATGGCATGCTGAATCTTGCTTTCTGTCACCGTATCTACGTTTGAAGTTGCTTCATCGAGAATGAGAACTTCTGGATCTGTCATCAGGGTTCGAGCGATAGAAATCAATTGCTTTTGTCCTGTTGAGAAGATGCTCTGGTCATCATCTATAAGAGTATCGTACTTATCAGGCAAGCTTTCGATGTAGTCGTGAATATGGGTTGCCTTGGCTGCTGCCTCAACCATTTCTTGACTAGCATCTGGCACACCGAAACGGATATTGTCTCGAATCGTTCCGCTAAATAAGACCGAATCTTGCAAGACAATTCCCACCTTACTTCTGAGACTATCTAAGTCATAGTCACGAATGTCTTTGCCGTCAAAATAAATACCACCAGCATCAACATCATAAAAGCGATTGATGAGGTTCATAATAGTCGTTTTCCCTGAACCTGTTGGCCCAACAACTGCAGTCATCTGGCCTTTAGGGGCAGAAATGCTGATATCTTTCAAAATAGGTTTATCAGGTAAGTATGAAAAATCAATATGACTGATTTCAACACCTTCTTGCAACTTAGTAAAGGTCGGCGCCTTTTCAGGTCGAATTTCTTCCTCTGCATCAAACATTTCCTGAATTCGTTCAGCACCTGTAAAGGCTAACTGAAGGCTTCCCCAACTAGCCGCAACTTGAATAATAGGCTGGTAGTACTGCTGTGAAAATTGTGCAAACATAACAATCAAACCTAGGGCTGTACTTGTTTCAATAGTCTTATCGTTTAATAGAACGGCCGAACCAGCAAAGATAACGATGGCTGTGTTGACCAGACTCATCCCATTCATGACAGGGAAAAGAATTCCTGAGAACATTCTTCCTTTAAAGGTTGCCCTGCGCACGCGCTCATTTTGTTCAAGAAACCCTGCCATCATATCCTTTTGAATCCCTTGCACAATGACAGCTTTTTGGCCTGAAATACTCTCGTCCATATAGGCGTTGAGCTTCCCTACCTCTTTTTGCTGGAGGTTGGTGTATTTGCGTGCCATTTTTACGATGAAAATCAGCATGAGGAAGGCAACTGGTGTGCTGGCAATGGTGATGAGAGCCAGCGTCACATTTCTCGAAAACATGACAAGAATCAGACCAATATATAGAACGATGTTGCTCATGACCTGAATCAAGCTTTCGTTAAAGGCTTGGAGGATATTATCCAAATCACTGGTAAAACGAGACAGGATATCGCCATCTTGTCGGCGGTCAAAGAAAGAAACCGTCAACCGAGCAAGTTTACCAAAGAGGCCTTTACGCATCTCATTGGTCGACTCTGCAATCACGCGCGTCATGAGACACATGTATATCACACTGGAGATAAACAGAACTAAAACCAGCAGGCCAAGATTGACCATGATTCCTGATAGAGTTTGCCAAACAAGTTCTGGATTGCCATCTTGATAAGCTTGAACTAAATTAGCTAGCTGCGTCACTGCTTGTCCAGAAAAGACCGGAAAGAGGGCTTGGGCAAGAGTTGCCAGAACAATCATCAGGATAACAACTACAAATGATAGCTTATAGACTTTAAAATAATTCCAAAAAAATTGAACTGTCTTCATTTTACTCCTCCTTTCCTTTCTGTGTTTCGTAGATTTCACGGTAAACAGCATTGTTGGCAACCAAGTCTGCATGCGTACCTTGACCAATCAATCGTCCTTGATCTAGAACCAAGATTTTATCTGCATGAACAACCGAGCTAATCTTTTGCGCGATGATAATAGTTGTCGTTCCCTTCAAGTCCTTATTCAAGGCTTCTTGAACCAGGCGCTCTGACTTGGCATCTAAGGCCGAGGTCGAATCGTCAAAAATCAGAATACGTGGATTGCTGACAATTCCACGAGCAATCGACATCCTTTGCTTTTGCCCACCAGAGAAATTGGTTCCCCGTTCCTCAACTGGACTTTCAAAGGTTTTCTCCATACGATGAATGAATTCACTGGCTTGGGCAATATTGGCTGCACGCTCCATTTCAAATAGAGTGGCATCTCCCTTACCCTGTCTCAAGTTATCTGCAATCGTTCCACTAAAGAGAATGGCACGCTGAAGAACGATAGAAACTGTTTTACGCAGGGTTCCTTCACTCACTTCTCGAATATCCTTGCCTCCGATTTTGATGGCCCCTTTCTGTGGGTCAAAGAGACGTGGAATTAATTGAGCCAAGGTTGATTTTCCTGCACCAGTTGCTCCAACTACGCCAACCATTTGACCAGGTTCGATAGTAAAGCTCACATCTTTCAGCATCGGTTCCTTGTCCATTGGATAGGTAAAGGTCACATTTTCAAAGCTAAGACTGCCGACCAACTCTTCATCTGGGACATCCTTGAAGGTCATGGCTGGCTCTGCGTCCAGAATTTCTCGAATACGACGCATGGAAATCATAGCACGACTGACAGAATTTCCCAAAAATCCAACCATGACAATGCTAAAGATAATCTGGCTCAGGTAATTAACAAAGGAAGCAATGGAGCCAACAACTGATGGATCCGACTGAACCATCCCTGCAACTAGCCAAATAGAGAGGAATACTGCCCCATAACCGACCAACATCATGAAAGGTTCCACTACTGAAAAGGCATAACCGATGTAAAGATTTTGACCGAGAAGCTCGTCTGAAACCTCCGTAAACTTAGCAAACTGCTCTTTTTCTTGGACAAAGGACTTGACCACACGAACCCCACGCAGATTTTCCTTGGCAATGGCATTGATGCGTTCAAGAAGGGTTTGAAACTTGGCAAAACGAGGCCCCATCATACCCATCATGACAGCAGTCAAACCAAAAATTAAGATCACCATGAGAACAATCACCCACCACAGAGAAGGTAGGGTTTGAACCGCCAAGATAAACGAACCGATGAACAAGAGGGGAAGTCTGAAAAGAATTTGGAAGGTCATCATGACCACGTTCTGAATCTGGTTGATATCATTTGTCATGCGAACGACTAGATTTCCCGCATTAAACTGTTCAATATTAGCATAAGAAAAGGTTTGGATTTTACGGAAGGCATCCTCCCGAAGGTCAGATGAAACCCCTTGGGCAATATAGGCTGCGAGGACAACATTGAGCCCACCAGCAACTAGACCGACCACGGCCACACCAATCAACCAAGCCCCGATACTATAAATAGCTTCATATTTCCCAGCAAGGAGGGCGTCTAACACTTCCTGCAGGTAACGCGGTTGCAAAAGTGAACTAGCAACCATCAAGCCTGTCATCAGGAGCGAAGCCAAAGCCTGCCACTTGTAGGTTTTTATTTTCTGAATCAGCATACTTTCTCCTTAAAAAATAGACAAAAGGGAGCGACAATGCGTCAGCTCCTTCTCATTCTGTTTGTGTGATGTTATTCTAGCAAAAAAGTGAGAACTTGTCAAAGAAGTCTCCTTGATACAAATTAGTGCGCTTTCATCTACAGTAATGCATGATAAAGTTTTTTATGGTAAAATAGTAAAAAGAAGGTTATAAAGGAGGGGAATATGGAAAAACAAACCATCGCCGTCTTGGGGCCTGGTTCTTGGGGAACTGCCCTTTCACAAGTCTTAAATGACAATGGACACGAGATACGTATTTGGGGAAATCTTCCCGAACAAATCAATGAAATTAATACCAATCATACTAACAAACACTACTTTAAAGATGTCGTTCTAGATGAAAATATCATTGCCTACACCGACTTAGCAGAGGCACTGAAAGATGTAGATGCGATTTTGTTTGTTGTCCCAACAAAAGTGACACGACTTGTTGCCCAACAAGTTGCAAAAACCTTGGACCATAAGGCTATCATCATGCACGCATCAAAGGGATTAGAACCTGATAGCCATAAACGATTATCAACTATCCTTGAAGAAGAAATTCCTGAACATCTCCGCAGTGATATTGTCGTTGTTTCAGGACCTAGTCATGCAGAAGAAACCATTGTGCGTGACCTAACTTTAATCACTGCTGCTTCTAAAGATTTACAAACCGCTCAATACGTTCAAGAACTCTTTAGTAATCACTACTTCCGACTTTATACCAATACGGATGTTATCGGGGTCGAAACCGCTGGTGCTCTTAAAAACATTATCGCTGTCGGTGCTGGAGCCTTACATGGTTTAGGATTTGGTGACAACGCTAAGGCAGCCATCATCGCTCGAGGCTTGGCAGAAATTACCCGCCTAGGGGTAGCACTCGGTGCCAATCCATTGACCTATAGCGGCTTATCTGGTGTGGGAGATTTGATTGTAACGGGAACATCCATCCACTCTCGTAACTGGAGAGCTGGAGATGCTCTTGGTCGTGGAGAATCTCTAGCTGATATCGAAGCCAATATGGGCATGGTAATCGAAGGAATCTCAACGACTCGAGCAGCCTATGAACTAGCGCAAGAACTTGGAGTCTATATGCCCATTACACAGGCTATTTACCAAGTTATCTACCACGGAACCAATATCAAAGATGCCATTTATGACATCATGAACAATGAATTTAAAGCAGAAAATGAGTGGTCTTAACCCTCTAGAGAAAGGATTCTTATGACATCAAAAGTTAGAAAGGCAGTCATCCCTGCCGCTGGACTTGGGACTCGATTTTTACCAGCAACCAAAGCACTTGCTAAAGAAATGTTGCCAATTGTAGACAAACCAACTATCCAATTTATCGTAGAAGAAGCTCTTAAATCAGGTATTGAAGATATTCTGGTTGTCACTGGTAAATCAAAACGTTCTATTGAAGACCACTTTGACTCAAACTTTGAGCTTGAGTACAACCTCAAAGAAAAAGGCAAACATGACTTACTAAAATTGGTAGACGAAACAACTGGCATTCGCCTTCACTTTATCCGTCAAAGCCATCCTCGTGGTCTTGGCGATGCTGTCTTACAAGCAAAAGCTTTTGTAGGGAATGAGCCCTTCGTTGTCATGCTTGGTGACGACCTAATGGATATCACAGATGACCATGCTGTACCTTTGACAAAACAATTGATGAACGATTACGAGACGACTCACGCATCAACAATTGCTGTTATGCCTGTCCCTCATGAAGAAGTTTCAGCATATGGAGTTATCGCTCCTCAGGGTGAAGGGATTAATGGTCTCTACAGTGTCGAAACTTTCGTTGAAAAACCAGCTCCAGAGGATGCTCCAAGTGATTTAGCAATTATCGGGCGCTATCTGCTCACACCAGAAATTTTTGAGATCCTCGAAAATCAAGCTCCCGGTGCTGGAAATGAAATCCAGCTTACCGACGCTATTGATACACTTAATAAAACACAACGTGTTTTCGCCCGTGAATTTACAGGAGCTCGTTACGACGTTGGGGATAAGTTTGGCTTTATGAAAACATCTATTGACTATGCCCTCAAGCACCCACAAGTCAAAGATGACTTGAAAGATTACCTCATCCAATTGGGAAAAGAATTATCTGAGGGGGAATAGAATTAGTTTCCAGTTAATAAATTAAGTCTCCAGCAAGTTGACTCTGGAGACTTAATTATTTTACAAATTTACATACAATTTAAAGATTTATGAGATATGTCTCTAAATCTACCAACTCAACTTCGGTCCTTAATGATGGATTACAGATTTTCAATCAAAAATCGATTTGAAGTTTTAATGATATTTGCTATTTTGGGGACGTCTAAATCATCTGTATACAGAAAATGTTTTTCCTTCTCCTTATTTTTAACTAGAAACTCACTTCTTGCTTGTATTGATAAGTTGCCCACTCTTTCAATTTCTTTTCGAGAATCATCCCTATCTTTCAAGGTTTTTTCTTCGGCCATTAAGACACAATATTTTAGACCAATTTGTTTTTCTTTTAAGAAAGAAGCAATTTTCTTCAGTTGGTATTCAAAAATGACATACTCTATTACGACAGAGATGCCTCGAGTTATAAAATTATTGGTCAAGCTGATGATATTGTCCCAAAACAAATCCATGTAATAGCCCTCATCTTCCCAGGGAGCCACTATACCACCTTTAATCATTAAGTAAATCAAATCCCCCTCTATAACTGCACTTTTATCAAAAGAATAAGCTAACTCTTTACTAACAGTACTTTTCCCAACGCCTGGGGGGCCTGAAATAATGTAAACACAATTTTCCAACTTTATACCTCTTTTATTCTAATAATTCTTCAATCAATTTCTAATATTATAACATTTTCTATTTTTAAAATATATAATAAGACTGATACAACACTATATTCTAGAAACTTACGATACAAAAGAAATAAAAAAGCACACCATTCTCAATTTTCTGCAAAAAAACTTATTTACAAATGACTTAATGGGCGCTCACTTTCTCAAATCATCTACACACAAAGACTTATTTTTAGAGCTGTGTTGGTTCGAATAGTTCCAAAACCATTAAAAGCTACTCATTTTTCAAGTAGCTTTTTTTCTTATTCAAGTTTACATATTAGTCGTCACAACCCCATTCCCTTGTAGAAAAGCAAAACTGCGAGTCCTACGAATAACACTACCGCTCCTAACCTCTGGCTGGTACCATACATCCTTCTTTCTCCTCGAACTGGAAAGATAATTGCTAGAAATGCTCCGCCGACTGCACCACCGATATGGCCTGCTAGGCTGATTCCTGGAATCAGAACACTTCCAATAATGTTAACCACAAAAAGTGTCAGATAAGATTGGCCTAGCTGCTGGATATAGGGGTTCCGAGTAGCATAGCGAAGAACAATAATCGCGGCAAATAGCCCATAAAGAGAGGTAGAGGCTCCTGCTGCTAAGGATTTGGGACTAAATACAAAAACAAAGAGATTGCCCATCATTCCAGATAATAGATAGAGAAAGAAAAACTTCTTGGATCCGAAAATTTCCTCTACTTGCCTACCAAGATAATAGAGCGAAAGCATATTGACAATAAAATGCTCCCACCCAATATGAACAAAAATGGCAGAGAAGAGACGCCAAACTTGCTCAGGAAAGAGGCGAATAGCTGGCCCATACATGGCTCCAAATCGAAATAATGTATCTGCCCTGTCGAAGTTTCCACCTGCAGTGACCAACATTAGTAAAAATACCAAGGCCGTCACAAAAAGGAAGAAACTCGTCACAGGATAACGTCTATCAAAGATTTCCTTCATCAATTAATACCTCCTGAACAGGAATATCATGGTTTTCAGGGATAAAGTCCTGAATTTGACAAGGATATATCGTACTCAAAGTATGACCAGAAAAATGTTCCAGATAACGGTCATAATAGCCTCCACCGTATCCTATCCGATATCCTTTCGTCGTAAAAGCCAGACCAGGAACATGAATCAAATCAATCTGAGAGGCATCCACCACTTCCAAATCTCCCTGTGGTTCCAGTAAGCCAAAGGAAGTTTTTACCAACTGTTGCGGATCATAGACCACAAAGTCCATGCGCCCCTTGGGATAAGTTTTGGGGATCAGAACCTTCTTGCCGTCCTTCAGCGCCTGCTCAATCAGTTCCTGCGTTTGAAATTCATGAGGAAAAGAGAGGTAGCTTGCGATGACCCTGGCTTCTTGGTAAAAGGGATGGTGTAAAAGTCGTTCTGTTAAAGCTTGGTCTATAAACTGTTTTTGCTCTCGAGGGATAGCCTTCATTTCTTGCAAAATTTTCTTGCGTAGTTCTGCTTTCATAGATAATTCCTCTACTCTGTTGCCTTCTTTTTCAGGAAACTAGAAACCGCATCCACCCCAATAGCTAATGCTTCTTCCTTAGGGCTCATCTGAGGGTGATGAAGAGCGTAGGGACTATCGATACCCAACCAAAACATAACACCGTCTACCTTCGAAAGGAGATAACCAAAGTCTTCACCTGTCATAGCAGGTTCAATATCAATTAACTCAATTCCGTCTTTTTCTTCAAAGAAATCCATCAGTTCACGCGCCAAGGCTGGATGGTTCTCAACAGGCAGGTAACCACCTTGCTTGAGTTCAACTTCGACTTCCATATCAAAGGCAGCTGCAACTCCTTCTGCAACTGTTTTGACCCTCTTTTGAACCAAGAGACTCATATCTTGAGTCAAGGCCCGAATAGTTCCATGTAAAAAGGCTGTGTCTGTGATGACATTGTTGGTTGTTCCAGCTTGGAAAACTCCAAAGGTCACCACTGCTCCCTCGATTGGGTTGACATTGCGGCTGACAACTGACTGCACCTGGGTCACAAAGTAACTAGCCGCCACCAAAGCGTCATTGGCTTCATGCGGAAAGGCTGCATGTCCTCCTTTACCTTTAAAACGAATCTTCACCTCGCAAGTCCCTGCAAAGAGTGTATGAGTATTGGTCGCAATCTGTCCAACCTTCAAATCTGGCCGAACATGAAGTCCATAAAACTGGTCTGGCAACCAGTCTCCAAAAGCGCTATCCTCATACATGAGCATGCCACCAGCTTCATTTTCTTCAGCAGGTTGAAACAGAAAGAGCAGATTGTTCTTTGGCTGCTCCTCAAGGGCGCGCTCTAGACAGCCCAAGGCAATAGTCATATGAAAATCATGTCCACAAGCATGCATGCGGCCTTGGTGCTGAGAAGCGAAAGGAAGGCCTGTTTGTTCGACGATAGGCAGGCCATCAATGTCTGTTCGCCAACCAATGGTCCGCTCTGGCTGACTTCCCTGTAAATAGACCAAAATCCCTGTTCGCCAAGTACGAACTTGAACAAAATTCTTGCCCGCAGTCAATTTCTCAATCACATCCAGCAGATAAGCCTGAGTCTTGAACTCCTCCAAGCCAATCTCTGGAATCTGGTGCAAATCTCGTCTAGTATGAATCAAATCTAACATCTATCTTTCCTCCTATATAGCAGAAAGAGGCTGGAAAAGGGTTCCGCCTCTATTTTTCTTTTACAATTACAAGGTACGAAGCGCATCCTCTAGCGCTGTTTTTTGTTGGGTTTGGGCATCAATCTCTTTGATGATACGAGCTGGAACACCTGCTACCACCACGTTTTCTGGGACATCTTGGGTAACAATAGCTCCTGCTGCGACAACTGAACCACTACCGATTTGGACCCCTTCGATAACCACTGCGTTGGCACCGATAAGAACATTGTCTCCAACACGGACTGGTTCTGCGCTAGCTGGCTCAATCACACCTGCAAGAACGGCACCTGCACCAACGTGGCTGTTTTTCCCCACGATAGCACGGCCACCAAGGATAGCACCCATGTCAATCATGGTTCCTGCACCAATTTCAGCACCGATATTGATAACCGCTCCCATCATGATAACAGCATTGTCACCAATTTCAACCTGATCACGGATAATAGCACCCGGCTCAATACGAGCATTGATAGCACGTTTATCTAGCAAAGGAACTGCAGAATTGCGAGCATCTTGCTCAACAACATAGTCTTGATTTTCTACCAAACCATCGAGAAGCGGAGCCACGTCCTTCCAATCTCCGAATAGGACATTACCTAGTTTAACAACAGAGCTTGGTACAGCAGTTGCAAGTTGTCCTTCAAAGGTTACTTTAACACTGGTTTTCTTTTCAGCATTGGCGATAAATTGAATAATTTCTTGTGCGTTCATTTTTGTAGCAGTCATAGGCGCCTCCTAGTTCATTTTAATGATACCTATTCTACCAAAAAAGGCCTCAAATTTGAAGCCTTTTTGTTTGTTTTTAGGTATGATTTTTAGGGATGTGAGATAAAACGTGCTGTCGGTAAAAGCAAGCCCCTACCGATACAACCTAAAAACACTCTTCACAACTATCTCCCCGTGTTTTATTGACTATTCTAGTATAGCACACTTTTAGAATTAAGAAAAGACTTTTTATTTACTTTCTTTCGCTTCTTCTATCGATAAGAAAATCATAGGTAAAATAATCAAGGCCATAGCTAGAAGAAGGGACCAATCCACTACTAAACCTAAAAATAAAACACTCAAAAGGGCAGAAGAGAGAGGTTCACTGGCACTAATAACGGAAACCACCAAAGGAGAAACCAAGGACACAGCCTTCATGGAAATGAAAAAGGCAAAAGCCGTCCCTAAAAAAGCGATAATAAGGCAAATCAAGATACTCCAAATATCAAGAGTAAAGGAAAGCTGGTAAACCGGCGAGAGGACATTGCTAAATAAACCTGCCAAAATCATCCCCCACCCAACCGTAGGCACAAAACCATAGCGCTTCGCGAAAGGTTGGGGCAAGATAACATTAAACATGACCCCCATGGCACTCAGCAAACCCGTCATAAGTGCTAGCGGTGTCATGGATAATTGAGAGAGATCTCCCTTTGTCGCCATCAGGCAAACACCCAACATGGCAACCAAAACATAAAAAATAGCGCTTTTTGACGCTCGTTTTTGATAAACCAAACGATTGTAAAAGAGGATAAAGACTGGACTGATAAACTGTAAAATAGTTGCTGTCGCTGCATTTGAGTATTCTACACAGAGATAGAAAAAATACTGAACTGAAAAAATCCCCAAAATAGCATAGGCTAAAAAGGGCAGGTAATTTTTCTTATCTCGCCAAATATCTAGCACTTGCGATTTTAATTGCACTGCAGACCAAATGAGCACAAGACTCCCTGCCAGTGTCAATCGCATAGAGGTAATCCAGCCAGAGGACACTTGATAATGAGTAAAGAAATATTCTCCTAAAATTCCACAGATTCCCCAGATTAAGCCGGATAGGAGCGAATAAATAGTTCCTTTAACAATCTTTTTCTGATATTGATTCATATATTTATTTTAACATGAAAATGAAAAAGAAAAAAGTAGCAATAGAAAAGTTCCATATGACCTATAATGAAAAGCGACAAAACAACTCATTAGAAAGAATCATATGGAACAATTACATTTTATCACAAAACTACTCGATATTAAAGACCCTAATATCCAAATTATAGATGTCATCAATAGGAATACCTACAAAGAAATCATCTCTAACCTAGAATACGATGCCCTATCTTGTCCTAATTGCGAAAGTCAAATGAAGAAATATGACTTTCAAAAACCGTCTAAGATTCCTTACCTAGAAACGACTGGTATGCCTACTAGAATCCTTCTGGAAAAACGCCATTTTAAGTGATATCAGTGCTTAAAAATGATGGTGACTGAAACTTCTATCGTCAAGAAGAATCACCAAATCCCTCGTATCATCAACCCAAAAATTGCTCAGAAGCTGATTGAAAAAATTTCTATGACTGATATTGCTCATCAGCTGACCATTTCAACTTCAACTGTCATTCGCAAGCTCAATGACTTTCACTTTGAGTGTAACTTTAGCCATTTACCTGAAATTATGCCCTTGGATGTTAAAACAGTCAGGTGAATGACTGTTTCAATCGGTAGATGAAGATGAGTTTCATTGCGCAAGATTTTTTAATCTCAGTATCATAGCTGTTCTTGAGGGTAGAACACAAACTGTCATCCGAAATAACTTTCTTCGCTACCATAGAGCTGTTCGCTGTCAGGTAAAAATTATTACTATGGATCTGTTTAGTCCTTATTATAACTTGGTTAAACAGCTTTTTCCGAATGCAAAAATTGTACTTGATTGCTTTCACATTGTTCAACATCTAAGCCGTGCTATGAGTCGTGTACGTGTTCAAATCATGAATCAATTTGAACGAAAATCTCATGAATACAAGGCTATCAAGCGATACTAGAAGCTCATCCAGCAGGATAGTCGTAAATTGAGTGATAAACGTTTTAATCTCCCTACTTTTCGTATGCACTTGACTAATAAAGAAATTCTAGACAAGCTTTTGAGCTATTCAGAAGACTTGAAACACCACTATCATCTCTATGACTCTTGCTTTTTCACTTTCAGAATAAGGAACCGGATAAATTTTTCGGACTCATTGAGGACAATCTAAAGCAGGTTCATCCTCTTTTTCAGACTGTCTTTAAAACCTTTCTCAAGGACAAAAAGAAAATTGTCAACGCCCTTCAACTCCCCTTTTCCAATGCAAAATTGGAAGCAACGAATAATCTCATCAAACTTATCAAGCACAATGCCTTTGGTTTTCGGAACTTTGGAAACTTCAAAAAACGGATTTTTATCGCTCTGAATATCAAAAAAGAAAGGACGAAATTTGTCCGGCTCTATAATATTTGTAGTGGGTAAATCCCCTATAGATATTATGGAGCCTATTTTTGTGTAGAAAAAAAGTCCCATATGACCTATAATGAAAAGCGACGAAACAACTCATTAGAAAGAATCATATGGAACCATTACATTTTATCACAAAACTACTCGATATCAAAGACCCTAATGTCCAAATTATGGATGTTGTTAATAGAGATACCCACAAGGAAATCATCGCTAAACTGGATTATGAGGCCCCATCTTGTCCTGAATGTGGAAGTCAAATGAAGAAATATGACTTCCAAAAACCATCGAAAATTCCTTACCTTGAAACAACTGGTATGCCTACCAGAATCCTCCTTAAAAAGCGTCGTTTCAAGTGCTATCATTGCTCTAAAATGATGGTCTCACAGACCTCTCTCGTCGAGAAAAATCACCAAATTCCTCGTATTATCAACCAAAAAATTGCGCAAAAATTGATTGAAAAAACTTCTATGACCGATATCGCTCATCAACTGGCTATTTCAACTTCAACTGTCATTCGCAAGCTTAATGACTTCCGTTTTAAGCATGATTTTTCTCGTCTTCCAGAGATTATGTCTTGGGACGAGTATGCCTTTACCAAGGGAAAGATGAGTTTCATTGCACAAGATTTTGATAATCTTAACATCATCACTGTTCTTGAAGGCAGAACACAGGCTATCATACGAAATCACTTTCTGCGCTACGAGCGAGCTGTTCGTTGTCAGGTGAAAATCATTACGATGGATATGTTTAGTCCTTATTATGCCTTGGCTAAACAGCTTTTTCCATGTGCTAAAATCGTTCTAGATCGATTTCACATTGTACAACACTTAAGCCGTGCTATGAGTCGTGTTCGTGTCCAAATCATGAATCAATTTGAGCGAAAATCCCATGAATACAAAGCCATCAAGCGCTACTGGAAGCTCATACAGCAGGATAGTCGTAAACTCAGTGATAAACGTTTTTATCGCCCTACTTTTCGCATGCACTTAACAAATAAAGAAATTCTAGACAAGCTTTTGAGCTATTCAGAAGACTTGAGACACCACTACAATCTCTATCAGCTCTTACTTTTTCACTTTCAGAACAAGGAGCCAGACAAATTCTTCGGACTTATTGAGGACAATCTAAAGCAGGTTCATCCTCTTTTTCAGACTGTCTTTAAAACCTTCCTCAAGGATAAAGAAAAGATTGTCAACGCCCTTCAACTACCCTATTCCAACGCCAAATTGGAAGCGACCAATAATCTCATCAAACTTATCAAGCGAAATGCCTTTGGTTTTCGGAACTTTGAAAACTTCAAAAAACGGATTTTTATCGCTCTCAATATCAAAAAAGAAAGGACGAAATGTGTCCTTTCTCGATCTTAGCTTTTCTTCAACCCACTACAGTTGACAAAGAGCCATTTGTCCTTTCTCGAGCTTAGCTTTTCATCAACCCACTACAGTTGACAAAGAGCCAATTAAAAAAGAGAGAAGCAAACTGATTCTCTCTTAATGTATATAATATCTAGTCAATCAAAAAAAGATACTCTTACGTATCTCTGTAATGAATCGGGAAGACAGGATTCGAACCTGCGACACCTTGGTCCCAAACCAAGTACTCTACCAAGCTGAGCTACTTCCCGAGTTAAATAGAAAAATGCACCCTAGAGGAGTCGAACCTCTAACCGCCTGATTCGTAGTCAGGTACTCTATCCAGTTGAGCTAAGGGTGCTCATTATATTATGCCGAGGACCGGAATCGAACCGGTACGATCGTTACCAATCGCAGGATTTTAAGTCCTGTGCGTCTGCCAGTTCCGCCACCCCGGCCTCTCTAAGCGAACGACGGGATTCGAACCCGCGACCCCCACCTTGGCAAGGTGGTGTTCTACCACTGAACTACGTTCGCACTGTTTTCTTCTATCTAAAAATGCCGGCTACATGACTTGAACACGCGACCCTCTGATTACAAATCAGATGCTCTACCAACTGAGCTAAGCCGGCTCATTTATTATATCTTAATGCGGGTTAAGGGACTTGAACCCCCACGCCGTTAAGCGCCAGATCCTAAATCTGGTGCGTCTGCCAATTCCGCCAAACCCGCATATATGACCCGTACTGGGCTCGAACCAGTGACCCATTGATTAAAAGTCAATTGCTCTACCAACTGAGCTAACGAGTCTAAAATAACTGACGTTATTCTAACGGTCCCGACGGGAATCGAACCCGCGATCTTCGCCGTGACAGGGCGACGTGATAACCGCTACACTACGGGACCTATGGGAGTTAACGGGATCGAACCGCTGACCCTCTGCTTGTAAGGCAGATGCTCTCCCAGCTGAGCTAAACTCCCTAGAGCTAAGCGACTTCCATATCTCACAGGGGGCAACCCCCAACTACTTCCGGCGTTCTAGGGCTTAACTTCTGTGTTCGGCATGGGTACAGGTGTATCTCCTAGGCTATCGTCACTTAACTCTGAGTAATACCTACTCAAAATTGAATATCTATTCAAACTAAGAAAACCGTTCGCTTTCATATTCTCAGTTACTTTGGATAAGTCCTCGAGCTATTAGTATTAGTCCGCTACATGTGTCGCCACACTTCCACTTCTAACCTATCTACCTGATCATCTCTCAGGGCTCTTACTGATATAAAATCATGGGAAATCTCATCTTGAGGTGGGTTTCACACTTAGATGCTTTCAGCGTTTATCCCTTCCCTACATAGCTACCCAGCGATGCCTTTGGCAAGACAACTGGTACACCAGCGGTAAGTCCACTCTGGTCCTCTCGTACTAGGAGCAGATCCTCTCAAATTTCCTACGCCCGCGACGGATAGGGACCGAACTGTCTCACGACGTTCTGAACCCAGCTCGCGTGCCGCTTTAATGGGCGAACAGCCCAACCCTTGGGACCGACTACAGCCCCAGGATGCGACGAGCCGACATCGAGGTGCCAAACCTCCCCGTCGATGTGAACTCTTGGGGGAGATAAGCCTGTTATCCCCAGGGTAGCTTTTATCCGTTGAGCGATGGCCCTTCCATACGGAACCACCGGATCACTAAGCCCGACTTTCGTCCCTGCTCGAGTTGTAGCTCTCGCAGTCAAGCTCCCTTATACCTTTACACTCTGCGAATGATTTCCAACCATTCTGAGGGAACCTTTGGGCGCCTCCGTTACCTTTTAGGAGGCGACCGCCCCAGTCAAACTGCCCGTCAGACACTGTCTCCGATAGGGATCACCTATCCGGGTTAGAGTGGCCATAACACAAGGGTAGTATCCCAACAACGTCTCCTTCGAAACTGGCGTCCCGATCTCATAGACTCCTACCTATCCTGTACATGTGGTACAGACACTCAATATCAAACTGCAGTAAAGCTCCATGGGGTCTTTCCGTCCTGTCGCGGGTAACCTGCATCTTCACAGGTACTAAAATTTCACCGAGTCTCTCGTTGAGACAGTGCCCAAATCATTACGCCTTTCGTGCGGGTCGGAACTTACCCGACAAGGAATTTCGCTACCTTAGGACCGTTATAGTTACGGCCGCCGTTTACTGGGGCTTCAATTCATACCTTCGCTTACGCTAAGCACTCCTCTTAACCTTCCAGCACCGGGCAGGCGTCACCCCCTATACATCATCTTACGATTTAGCAGAGAGCTGTGTTTTTGATAAACAGTTGCTTGGGCCTATTCACTGCGGCTGACGTAAAGTCAGCACCCCTTCTCCCGAAGTTACGGGGTCATTTTGCCGAGTTCCTTAACGAGAGTTCTCTCGCTCACCTGAGGCTACTCGCCTCGACTACCTGTGTCGGTTTGCGGTACGGGTAGAGTATGTTTAAACGCTAGAAGCTTTTCTTGGCAGTGTGACGTCACTAACTTCGCTACTAAACTTCGCTCCCCATCACAGCTCAATGTTATAGATATAAGCATTTGACTCATATCACACCTCACTGCTTAGACAGACTCTTCCAATCGTCTGCTTTAGTTAGCCTACTGCGTCCCTCCATCACTACATACTCTAGTACAGGAATATCAACCTGTTTTCCATCGGATACACCTTTCGGTCTCTCCTTAGGTCCCGACTAACCCAGGGCGGACGAGCCTTCCCCTGGAAACCTTAGTCTTACGGTGGACAGGATTCTCACCTGTCTTTCGCTACTCATACCGGCATTCTCACTTCTATGCGTTCCAGCGCTCCTCACGGTACACCTTCATCACACATAGAACGCTCTCCTACCATACCTATAAAGGTATCCACAGCTTCGGTAAATTGTTTTAGCCCCGGTACATTTTCGGCGCAGGGTCACTCGACTAGTGAGCTATTACGCACTCTTTGAATGAATAGCTGCTTCTAAGCTAACATCCTAGTTGTCTGTGCAACCCCACATCCTTTTCCACTTAACAATTATTTTGGGACCTTAGCTGGTGGTCTGGGCTGTTTCCCTTTCGACTACGGATCTTAGCACTCGCAGTCTGACTGCCGACCATAATTCATTGGCATTCGGAGTTTATCTGAGATTGGTAATCCGGGATGGACCCCTCACCCAAACAGTGCTCTACCTCCAAGAATCTCTAATGTCGACGCTAGCCCTAAAGCTATTTCGGAGAGAACCAGCTATCTCCAAGTTCGTTTGGAATTTCTCCGCTACCCACAAGTCATCCAAGCACTTTTCAACGTGCCCTGGTTCGGTCCTCCAGTGCGTCTTACCGCACCTTCAACCTGCTCATGGGTAGGTCACATGGTTTCGGGTCTACGTCATGATACTAAGGCGCCCTATTCAGACTCGGTTTCCCTACGGCTCCGTCTCTTCAACTTAACCTCGCATCATAACGTAACTCGCCGGTTCATTCTACAAAAGGCACGCTCTCACCCATTAACGGGCTCGAACTTGTTGTAGGCACACGGTTTCAGGTTCTATTTCACTCCCCTCCCGGGGTGCTTTTCACCTTTCCCTCACGGTACTGGTTCACTATCGGTCACTAGGGAGTATTTAGGGTTGGGAGATGGTCCTCCCAGATTCCGACGGGATTTCACGTGTCCCGCCGTACTCAGGATACTGCTAGGTACAAAGACTATTTTAAATACGAGGCTATTACTCTCTTTGGCTGATCTTCCCAAATCATTCTTCTATAATCTTTGAGTCCACATTGCAGTCCTACAACCCCGAAGAGTAAACTCTTCGGTTTGCCCTTCTGCCGTTTCGCTCGCCGCTACTAAGGCAATCGCTTTTGCTTTCTCTTCCTGCAGCTACTTAGATGTTTCAGTTCACTGCGTCTTCCTCCTCACATCCTTAACAGATGCGGGTAACAGGTAGTACCTGTTGGGTTCCCCCATTCGGAAATCCCTGGATCATCGCTTACTTACAGCTACCCAAGGCATATCGTCGTTTGTCACGTCCTTCTTCGGCTCCTAGTGCCAAGGCATCCACCGTGCGCCCTTATTAACTTAACCTTATTTTCTGACCTTTCAGTCATAAACTCTTATTAATACTACAGCGTTTTCGGTTTATTTTCTTGTTACTATTTGATATAGATATTCAATTTTCAATGTGCATTACTTGGTGATCTCTCACCAATGGAGCCTAGCGGGATCGAACCGCTGACCTCCTGCGTGCAAAGCAGGCGCTCTCCCAGCTGAGCTAAGGCCCCACAAGACCTCTCAAGACTAAACAAGACCAATGCGCAATTCCTTATCCTTAGAAAGGAGGTGATCCAGCCGCACCTTCCGATACGGCTACCTTGTTACGACTTCACCCCAATCATCTATCCCACCTTAGGCGGCTGGCTCCTTACGGTTACCTCACCGACTTCGGGTGTTACAAACTCTCGTGGTGTGACGGGCGGTGTGTACAAGGCCCGGGAACGTATTCACCGCGGCGTGCTGATCCGCGATTACTAGCGATTCCGACTTCATGTAGGCGAGTTGCAGCCTACAATCCGAACTGAGACTGGCTTTAAGAGATTAGCTTGCCGTCACCGGCTTGCGACTCGTTGTACCAGCCATTGTAGCACGTGTGTAGCCCAGGTCATAAGGGGCATGATGATTTGACGTCATCCCCACCTTCCTCCGGTTTATTACCGGCAGTCTCGCTAGAGTGCCCAACTGAATGATGGCAACTAACAATAGGGGTTGCGCTCGTTGCGGGACTTAACCCAACATCTCACGACACGAGCTGACGACAACCATGCACCACCTGTCACCTCTGTCCCGAAGGAAAGCTCTATCTCTAGAGCGGTCAGAGGGATGTCAAGACCTGGTAAGGTTCTTCGCGTTGCTTCGAATTAAACCACATGCTCCACCGCTTGTGCGGGCCCCCGTCAATTCCTTTGAGTTTCAACCTTGCGGTCGTACTCCCCAGGCGGAGTGCTTAATGCGTTAGCTACGGCACTAAACCCCGGAAAGGGTCTAACACCTAGCACTCATCGTTTACGGCGTGGACTACCAGGGTATCTAATCCTGTTTGCTCCCCACGCTTTCGAGCCTCAGCGTCAGTTACAAGCCAGAGAGCCGCTTTCGCCACCGGTGTTCCTCCATATATCTACGCATTTCACCGCTACACATGGAATTCCACTCTCCCCTCTTGCACTCAAGTTAAACAGTTTCCAAAGCGTACTATGGTTAAGCCACAGCCTTTAACTTCAGACTTATCTAACCGCCTGCGCTCGCTTTACGCCCAATAAATCCGGACAACGCTCGGGACCTACGTATTACCGCGGCTGCTGGCACGTAGTTAGCCGTCCCTTTCTGGTAAGATACCGTCACAGTGTGAACTTTCCACTCTCACACTCGTTCTTCTCTTACAACAGAGCTTTACGATCCGAAAACCTTCTTCACTCACGCGGCGTTGCTCGGTCAGACTTCCGTCCATTGCCGAAGATTCCCTACTGCTGCCTCCCGTAGGAGTCTGGGCCGTGTCTCAGTCCCAGTGTGGCCGATCACCCTCTCAGGTCGGCTATGTATCGTCGCCTTGGTGAGCCGTTACCCCACCAACTAGCTAATACAACGCAGGTCCATCTGGTAGTGATGCAATTGCACCTTTTAAGCAAATGTCATGCAACATCTACTCTTATGCGGTATTAGCTATCGTTTCCAATAGTTATCCCCCGCTACCAGGCAGGTTACCTACGCGTTACTCACCCGTTCGCAACTCATCCGGAGAAGCAAGCTCCTCCTTCAGCGTTCTACTTGCATGTATTAGGCACGCCGCCAGCGTTCGTCCTGAGCCAGGATCAAACTCTCATTAAAAGTTTGAGTTCTCACTCATTTCTGTCACTGACAGATTTATTGTTTTTTTCATTGTTCAGTACTACAACCTTAGTTGTAGTGCCCTGCACATTGGTTCGTCTTGTTCAGTTTTCAAAGGTCTTTGTCACTTGCTTCTCTCAAGTGACAACTATATTAGTATATCACAGTCGCTTTCGCTTGTCAACACTTTTTTGAAACTTTTTTAATCTTTTTTCATCAAGTGCCTCAACCGCAACATACCATAGTCCGTACGGGATTCGAACCCGTGTTACCGCCGTGAAAAGGCGGTGTCTTAACCCCTTGACCAACGGACCTGAGTTGTTTTCAACTCTTACTATTATACAGACTTTTCTAACTTTGTCAACAACTTTTTTAAACTTTTTATGTTTTTTGTATGACTTCCTAATGAGTTCGGATATCAAACTCCTTAAACACAATACGTAAGTCTCTTAATACTCTTTGACGCCCTCGGAAACGTTCATTTCTTAAGACGCGTTCTAACTCTTCTTGTTTGTCTTTACTTTGTTTGTTTCTATAATTTCTTAGTGTCTCATGAAAGAGATAATAATCATCTAGCCACAGACCTTCCTCACTGATACGATGACTGATCTCACCTACTTCTTCATAAGGTTCTTTATCATATCTACGCTTCTGGCTTTCTTGTTTACGGATATAGTCTAAAATTCGATTACGGAATTTAGTTTTGAAGTATTTACGTAAACGAGGAAGATCTTCTACTAGCTCTTCTTCTCTACTGATCAATTCATGCAAGCAAATCATTCCCTCTTGGTCCCAATCCGATAGCTCCCATAAATGAAGGTAATATTCATTTCTACACTTATATACAATGCCTTGAACTTCTTTATACAATTCTTTAAACATAACGTTCCCCTTTCTAGATACAGTTTAACAGATTCAAAAACAGTTTTGTCCTATTTTCCCGTTCTGTTCTCTACACTACCTCAACTGCACAAAAAAAGAGAGGACATGCCTCTCTCAGGGTTATAATTCTGCAATTTGGTTTAGGTTTACTTCTGCAACTGTGTCATTACCAAACATAGAGATAATCATCTTCACTTTATTGTTATCAATCTCTGTAATCTTACCAGTATAGTCTGCAAAAGCACCATCAATGATACGTACAGTTTGACCAACTTCAACATCGATATCAAACTCTTGTAAAGTTTGTCCCATAGAAACCAAGATATCACGGATTTCTTGCTCCAATAATGGTGTTGGTTTTGATCTGTTCCCGTGTGATCCGACAAATCCTGTAACGTTTGGTGTATTTCGAACAACAAACCAAGCTTCATCTGTCATCACCATTTCCACAAGAACATAACCTGGAAAGCGATTTTCTTCTACTTCTTTTCTCTTTCCATTTTTTTCAACTTGCACTGTTTGTGTTGGAATTTCAACGCGTAGAATATTATCCAACATATTATAGGTTTGCGCACGTTGTAATAAATTTTCTTTTACCTTATTTTCATAACCAGAATAAGTTTGTAAGACAAACCATCCTTTATCAAAACTATCCATGATACTTCCTTTCATAAATAGAAAACTTTTAGTGTGGTTAATGCCACTAGTCTTCTAAAAAATGTTAATAAATCGAATCAATCCTGAAACAATCAACTTGTCAAAAATATATATAATCACAACAAAGAAAGCAGTGTATTCCATGATAGAACGAAAATCTCTCCAGCTTTCCTTGCGAGTTGGCCATGTTGTGTCTTTAAGAAGTCTAAAAATATCTCCAATAAAACGCATCGCTCTCTCCTATCTCGTTTCTCTATGTGTAGTGTACTTGCCACAATGCTTACAAAATTTATTTACTTCTAGTCGTGTAGGCTTGGGGTTTCCACTGATCTTGATTGAATAGTTTCTAGAACCACAAACCGCACAAGCTAGGCTTGCTTTTTTTAGTGCCATAACGCCTCCATCTTATCTATTATAACAAGAAAGCCAGGCTTTGACAAGCATCTTAACGAAATAGATTGACTACCGAATCCCATATCGTTTGAGCCTTTTCCTTAATTTTCGCATCCGATATAGCACGACTAGCTTCATCTACTAGATTTTGAGCACGACTTCTAATATCAGATAGAGTATCATCCTTCTGATTCGTTTCATTACTCTGCACTTGATTTCTTGTATTGGCTGGTGCAATTCCATTTTGCTTATAAGCATTTTCAACCGTAAAGGTACTTCCTGGCGTATAAGGTAAAATGGTATTGGCAATGTTTCTAAAGACATGAGCTGCACCGTTTGAAGTAGAGCCAGCTAAATAGTGATTTTCATCAGTCGTCGGGAAACCAAGCCAGTGACTAATCACCACATCCGGTGTATAACCAATTACCCACTGGTCACTTGTGTATTCAGGATTGAAAACTGCTTCAGTTGTCCCAGTTTTCCCTGCCATAACATAGTCTGCAGGAGATGAACTAATACCGGTTCCGTTGGTGAATGTCCCTAACATCATACTGGTCATCTTATCAGCTACAGATTTATCAATCACCCGTTTTTGTGAATTTTTATGGCTTGCAATAACTTGTCCACTAGCATTTTCAATTCTACTAATAAAGTGAGCTTCAGGCATTAAACCTTCATTTGCAAAAGCAGCATATGCTTGAGCCATTTGCAGAGGGTTGGTTTCGACACCGCTTCCCAAGGCGACCCCAAGAACACGGTCGACCTTTTCCATATTGAGTCCAAATTTTTCTCCTGCTTCAAAAGCCTTATCAATACCCAAATCATTAACAGTAGCAACAGCAGGTAGATTAAGCGATTCTGCCAAGGCTTGATACATAGGAACTTCTCGACTCGTTTTGATCCCTGCATAGTTATCAACCTTATAGCTGTCATACTGCATAGTATGGTTATCCAACTGCTTGTTCAAAGCCCAACCTGCCTCAACCGCCGGCGTATAAACAACTAATGGCTTAATTGTAGAACCAGGGCTACGTTTTGATTGGGTTGCATAGTTGAAATTACGGAATCCAGTTTTATCATTGTCAGCAACTTGACCGACAACCCCACGAACTCCCCCTGTTTTCGGTTCGAGAGCTACACTTCCTGATTGAGCAAATGTTCCATCCTCTGCCCTCGGAAATAGTGAGGTGTTTTCATAGACCACCTGCATATTTGCTTGGTAGTTTTGGTCCAGTTCTGTGTATATGCGATAGCCATTATTTACGATTTCTTCCTCGGTTAGATTATACTTAGAAACAGCTTCATTAACCACTGCGTCAAAATAAGAAGGGTAGCGGTAATCTGAAATTTTTCCTTCATACTTATCTTGCAATTGCGAAGTCATATCAACTCCTGCAGCTTCGGTTTCTTGATTTTTATCAATATAACCCGCTGCAACCATATTTTGCAAAACAGTATCGCGACGATTGGTAGAATCCTCTATAGAATTCAAAGGATTATACAGTTCCGGACCCTTGAGCATTCCTGCCAGAGTAGCAGCTTGATCCAGACTCACTTCTGATGCAGAAACTCCAAAGTATTTCTTACTCGCATCTTCTACACCCCACACACCATTTCCAAAATAGGCATTGTTAAGGTACATGGTTAGAATCTGATCCTTGCTATATTTTTTAGTCAATTCTAAGGCAAGGAAAAATTCTTTCGCTTTTCTCTCAACAGTTTGATCCTGTGACAAATAGGCATTCTTAGCCAGCTGTTGGGTAATAGTAGAGCCACCACCTGAACGTCCAGCAGTGACAATAGCCAAGAAGAAACGACCATAGTTAATCCCGTCATTTTTATAGAAAGAACGGTCTTCTGTCGCAATTACAGCATTTTGCAAATTTTTACTGATATCAGTCAGTTCAACATAGGTTCCCTTTTGACCAGATAAGGCACCAGCCTCTTTTTCTTCACGGTCAAAAATGAGAGTTCGAGTTTTCAAGGCGTTTTGCAAATCATTGACATTGGTTGACTTGGCTACAGCAAACAAATAGGTTCCAACTAGCAAGCTTGCACTCAAACCTAGTATAAGGACAATTTTTGTTAGATGATAACGACGCCAGAATTTTCGAATTGGACCTACTTGGGCTAATTTTTTTCGATCACCGCGAGAACGACGTAAGCTAGTAGAATCCGATTCCTCCAATTCACTTGTTTCTTTTTTAAATAGGGAAAGAAATTTCTCAAATAATTTATCTAATTTCATGCGTTTATTTTATCATCTTCATCATAGGAAGACAAGAATTTTGCTATTTCCTATCCAAATAGGCCTTTTTTTGTTACAATATCTGTATGAAATTCACATTTACATTACCCTCCTCTTTGCCTCAAATGACGGTGAAGCAATTACTAGAGGAGCAACTCCTCATCCCTAGAAAAATCCGTCATTTTTTGAGAATCAAGAAACATATTTTGATAAATCAGCGAGAAGTTCATTGGAACGAGATTGTAAGTCCTGGAGATGTTTGCCAGTTGACTTTTGACGAAGAAGATTATCCCGAAAAAGAAATCCCTTGGGGCAACCCAAACCTCATTCAGGAAGTTTATCAAGATCAACAATTGATTATTGTAAACAAACCCGAGGGGATGAAAACGCATGGTAATCAGCCAAACGAAATCGCCCTTCTTAACCATGTCAGTGCCTATGTTGGCCAAACCTGCTATGTCGTTCATCGTCTGGACATGGAAACCAGTGGTTTGGTTCTCTTTGCCAAAAATCCTTTTATCCTGCCTATTCTCAATCGCTTACTGGAGAAAAAAGAGATTTCTAGGGAATATTGGGCACAGGTCGACGGACATATCAACAGCAAAGAACTTGTTTTCAAAGACAAAATTGGACGTGATCGCCATGATCGCAGAAAGCGAATAGTTGATACAAAAAATGGACAATATGCTGAAACACATGTAAGCAGATTAAAGCAATTCCCAAACAAAACTTCCTTGGTTCGTTGCAAACTAAAGACAGGGCGAACCCATCAAATTCGTGTGCACCTTTCGCATCATAACTTCCCTATTTTAGGCGACCCTCTCTATAATAGTAAATCAAAAACAAGTCGGCTTATGCTCCACGCCTTTCGACTGTCCTTTACCCATCCGCTTACTCTAGAGAAATTAAGCTTCACTACCCTATCAGATACTTTTGAAAAAGAGTTAAAAAAGAATGGATGATAGCGTCATCCATTTTTAAATATTTAAAAAGCAAGACCAGAGGCCTTGCTTTTTATCGACTCATGAATTATTTAGCGATTTTTGCGAAGTATTCAAGAGTACGAACAAGTTGTGCAGTGTATGACATTTCGTTGTCGTACCATGATACAACTTTAACCAATTGTTTACCGTCAACGTCAAGAACTTTAGTTTGAGTTGCGTCAAACAATGAACCGTAAGACATACCTAGGATATCTGAAGATACGATTGGATCTTCAGTGTATCCGTATGATTCGTTTGAAGCTGCTTTCATAGCTGCGTTCACTTCGTCAACAGTAACGTTCTTTTCAAGAACTGCTACCAACTCAGTTACAGAACCTGCTGGAACAGGAACACGTTGAGCAGCTCCGTCCAATTTACCGTTCAATTCTGGGATTACAAGACCGATAGCTTTTGCAGCACCAGTTGAGTTAGGAACGATGTTTACAGCACCAGCGCGAGCACGGCGAAGGTCACCACCACGGTGTGGTCCGTCAAGAATCATTTGGTCACCAGTGTAAGCGTGGATAGTAGTCATCAATCCTTCAACAACACCAAAGTTGTCTTGAAGAGCTTTAGCCATTGGAGCCAAGCAGTTTGTAGTACATGAAGCACCTGAGATAACTGTTTCAGTACCGTCAAGAACGTCGTGGTTAGTGTTGAATACAACTGTTTTAACGTCGTTTCCACCAGGAGCAGTGATAACAACTTTTTTAGCTCCACCAGCGTGCAAGTGTTTTTCAGCAGCTGCTTTCTTAGCAAAGAAACCAGTAGCTTCAAGAACGATTTCTACACCGTCGTTAGCCCAGTCGATTTGTTCTGGATCACGTTCAGCAGAAACTTTGATGAATTTACCGTTAACTTCAAATCCACCTTCTTTAACTTCAACAGTACCGTCGAAACGACCTTGAGTTGTGTCGTATTTCAACAAGTGTGCAAGCATAACTGGATCTGTAAGGTCGTTGATACGAGTAACTTCAACACCTTCTACGTTTTGGATACGACGGAAAGCAAGACGACCGATACGTCCGAAACCGTTAATACCAACTTTAACTACCATTAGTGATTTCCTCCTTATGAAAATCATGAAATTTTTATTGTGAAAAGAGTAACTTGAATCACTACAAATCACCTTTCAACAAACCTATTATATAACTATTTAAGTTTAATTGCAAGTATGGGCATTGTTTTTTGTCTATATCTCGCTTATTTCCCTTTCTCCTTTGAAAGCCTATACCGCTGTCTTTCTTTGTCTACATAGTCATTTACAACTTTCCTTTTTCTAAAGTTGAGCGATAACTTCCTCAGTTGTCAAAACTTGGTTGGCAATGTAGCCATAGTTTGTCAGGGCAGCTTGGTAGGCTTCTTCACCTGGAGCACCGACAGCATCGTTAACAACAATGACATTGTAACCTAATTCTATGAGTTCACGCATGTGTGAATCCACGCAGAGATTAGCATTCATACCAGCCAAGATGACGGTGTCGATACCATTTTTGCGGAGTTGAAGGTTAAGGTCGTTGCTTTCTGGGCCAAAGATTTTATGTCCGTTGACAACAATAGTATCTTCATCCAAAAATGGTTTAATCTCTTCAATCATATCTGCTCCAGAGCCTTCTGGAATTGCTGAATACTGGCTATCACGCCAAAACATTTCGTTTTCAATCATCATCGTTTCACCAGCAGCTTTAAATTGCCACTTGTGATCGTGTGGATAGAAGTAGTGCGGTGAGATAAAACGCTTGTAGCCACGCTCTTGAGCAAGAGCGAAAAGCTTTGTCAGATTTTCAATAGTATTAACTTTTTCAAGAACGTCTTTAGTTGCTCCGAATCCTTTACCAGGATGTTTTAGGAATTCAACTTGTGGGTCTGTGATAACAAATGCGACATTTTTCTGATTGAACATGAGGTTCCTCCTAATATGATTTGATTAACAGCCAATAGGAATTTAGACTGTTAGTTTGATGATTTTCCAAATGGTAGTTTTAGTTATATACTGACCATTCGGTACAATTATAATAACATCTAAAATTGAATTTGTAAATTAATTTGCTCAGAACAAAAAATTTTAATGATAAAACAGTGGCAAAAGGAGGTGGTTTCAATTGTTTGGTCTCAGACTCTGAATCTGCTATAATAGGAAAAAAGAGAGGTGAGTAGATGAGCGTTAAAGAGCGTATTTTACAAAGTGCTGAGGAATTGATTTATCAGAAGGGTTATGTGGCCACCTCCATCAGTGACATCATGGAGGCAGCTGATGTTGGCAAGGGACAGCTTTATTATTATTTCAAATCTAAGAAGGAAATTGGTTTGACGGTCATTCAAGATATTTTAGCAAATTGGCGAAAAGAGCTTTTTGAAGATATTTTTGAAGCAGACAAGTCTGACAGTGACAAGTTTTCGGATATGATTGACTGGGTTTGTCAATTTCATGAAAGTCAGACGGTCTTTTATGGTTGCCCAATTGGTAATCTGATTGTGGAATTGTCCACAGAAGATGAGAACTTCCGCTGTCCTCTCAATGATTTTATGACCCAATGGACAGAGAAGTTAGCCAGCCTCTTGCAAGACCTGCATGCTGACTGGTCAGAAGAGCGGGCGCAGTTGCAGGCCCGTCAAGTCATCTCCAGTATTCAAGGCAGCATTGTCATTCTCAAAGTCAGCCAAGACATCCAAGTTTTAGAAAATAATATGACGGATTTGAAAAAGAATTATTGTTAATTTTTAGCCGAAGAATTAAAAGTATGTTAATTTATGGATTGTGGTTAAGAGGTAAGAATGACAACAGATATTAAAACTGAAATTGGTCATAGAGTAAGACAGGAACGTGAACGTCACAAATTGATGAGAGAAGAGGTCTGTGGACAGAAGCTGACTTAATAATCAAACAGCTGATGCGTACTGAGCTTGGGCAATCCTTGCCAACAATTACTAAGTTACAATATTTATCTAAGCGATTAGAAGTTCCGATAGATACTTTTCTTGAAAATAAAGAACTAGCTCTTCCTGAGGAAGAGTTGCTGAGTCTAGACTTGATTGAAAGAATATTAGACTTGATAAGAACAGGGACAGGTAGTTTCGCTGAAGATATTTTTGATGATTATTTTAAGCAAGTAACACTAAAGCAAGTTTACACATTCAATGATTTACTATTAATTGATTATTTTGCTATGCAATGTCAAGACTTGATTTATAGAAGAGAGCATTAGATGATTTTCGGATTAAGTTGTTGAAACAGCAATTAGTTAGTGATGAAATGTATAATGTAGAGCTACTATCAGTTCTTTGTGCCATAGCGGGTGTTTATGTTGTTCATAATGACTATAAGCATATGATATTTCTAGTAAAAAAGATGAATGAAATTTTATCAGTAACAATGTTGCAAGTCTATAAACCTGGAATTTCAGTATTTGAAGCTAAGTGCTATCTTTATTTTGAAAATGATAAAAATAAAGCAAAGGAACTTTATCACTCAGCAACTATACTAGCTGAACAATTTGATGATAAAGTATTTGATAAAAAACGAAAATAGAAAACTTAAAACTATTCTCAATACTCCAGTTTCACAAAAAAGAGACAGGATAACTCCTGCCTCTAGGCTGATAAACGATTATTTACGGCGTCCTGGTCTTTCTTTGTAACCATAGTAAGAATCTTCGATGATTTCTTGCATGTGGTCAACCATCGGAAGACGTGGGTTTGCTGGTGAACATTGGTCTTCATAAGCAAGGAAGGCCAATTCACGTGAATGTTCTTTCCATTCTTTTTCATCAATTCCTTGTGCTTTGAAGTTCATTTGGATACCTACGCGCTCACCAAGTTCGTAGACAGCTTTTGCGTAAGATTCAACCCCTTCTTCTGGAGTAGAAGCTGGAAGTCCAAGCATGCGTGCGATATCTTGGTATTTTTCATCTGCACGGTAGTAGTTGTACTTAGGCCATGTTGCTGTCTTAGCTGGACGTGTACCGTTGTAGCGGATGACGTATGGAAGCAAGATTGCATTTGTACGACCGTGGATTGTGTGGAATTGAGCACCAATCTTATGGGCCATTGAATGAGAAATACCTAGGAAGGCATTGGCAAAGGCCATACCAGCAATAGTTGAAGCGTTATGCATTTTTTCGCGTGAATGGAAGTCTGCGTTCTTAACTGAGCTTTCAAGGTTTTCGAATACAAGTTTAATTGCTTGAAGTGCAAGACCGTCAGTGTAGTCGCTAGCCATTTGTGATACATAAGCTTCAGTCGCATGGGTCAATACGTCCATACCAGTATCCGCAGCAACAAATCCAGGAACTGTCAATACCAAAGCAGGGTCTACGATTGCCACAGTTGGTGTCAATGAGTAGTCAGCGATTGGGTATTTACGGTTATTTGCTTTATCAGAGATAACGGCAAATGGTGTTACTTCAGATCCTGTACCAGATGTTGTTGGGATTGCGATGAATTTAGTCTTCTTACCAAGCAATGGGAATTTGAAGGCACGTTTACGGATATCCATGAATTTTTGGACAAGGTCACGGAAGTCCACTTCTGGTTGTTCGTAGAAGAGCCACATTACTTTAGCAGCATCCATTGGAGATCCACCACCGAGAGCGATGATTGTATCTGGTTTGAAGGCACGCATAATCTCAGTACCACGGTTTACAGTTGTGATATCTGGATCTGGTTCTACATCAGCAAAAATTTGGTAAACCACCTTATTGCGACGAAGATCAAGTTGTTCGATGATACGATCAAGGAAACCAAGCTCTACCATGGCATGGTCAGTAACGATCATGACACGTTCAACGTCACGACATTTTTGAAGGTATTGAATTGAATCACGTTCAAAGTATGTTTTTGAAGGAAGTTTCATCCATTGCATGTTATTTCTCCGTCTTCCGACTTTTTTGATATTCAAAAGGTTAATGGCACTAACGTTATCCCCAACTGAGTTACGTCCGTAAGAACCACATCCGAGTGTCAATGATGGCAAGAAGGCATTGTAAACGTCCCCGATACCACCGAAAGTAGAAGGTGAGTTACAGATAACACGAATAGCTTTAACAGCTTTACCAAATTCTTTAGTCAATTCTTCGTCAGCTGTGTGGATAGCTGCTGAGTGACCAAGACCGTTAAATTCAACCATTTGACGAGCTTTGGAAATACCATCTTCACGGCTTTCAGATTTCAAAACTGCGATAACTGGTGACAATTTTTCACGAGTCAATGGCTCGTTTTCACCAACTTCTTTACATTCTGCAGCAAGAATGTTTGTTCCTTCTGGAACTGTAAATCCTGCTTGCTCTGCAATCCAAGTTGCTGGTTTACCAACGATGTCAGCGTTCAATTTCGCACCAGCACAGTTTTTGCTGTTTGCTTTCACGCCGAAGCAGAATTCTTCAAGAAGAGCTTTTTCTTTTTTGTTTACAAAGTAAGTGTGGTAAGATTTGAACTCTGCTACAAATTCATCGTAAATTTCTTTATCAATGATAACCGCTTGTTCAGATGCACAGACCATACCATTATCAAATGATTTAGACATAACGATATCGTGTGCTGCTTGACGGATGTTTGCTGATTTTTCAACATAAGCTGGAACGTTTCCGGCACCTACCCCAAGAGCTGGTTTACCACATGAGTATGCGGCTTTAACCATGGCATTACCACCTGTTGCAAGGATTGTCGCAACACCTTCGTGGTTCATAAGGGCACTAGTTGCTTCCATAGATGGTTCAGTGATCCACTGTACGCAGTTTTCAGGAGCTCCTGCTTTAATCGCAGCATCACGAACGATTTGAGCTGCGTGAGCTGATGATTCTTGAGCTGATGGGTGGAAGGCAAAAACGATTGGATTACGTGTCTTCAATGAAATCAATGATTTGAAGATTGCTGTTGATGTTGGGTTTGTTGTTGGAGTGATACCACAAACAACGCCAACTGGTTCAGCGATAAGAGTCAAACCTGTTACATCGTCTTCTTCGATAACGCCAACTGTTTTAGTGTGGCGCATGTTGTTTACTACGTGTTCACAAGCAAACAAGTTCTTAGTTGCTTTGTCTTCAAATACACCACGTCCTGTTTCTTCATAGGCATGTAGAGCCAATTCTCCGTGGGCATCCAAAGCTGCCACTGACGCTTTAGCTACGATGTAGTCGACCTGTTCTTGGTCGAGTTTACGCATTTCCTCAAGAGCAACTAAAGCTTTTTGCACCAAGCCGTCGACATGCTTTTCAGCAGCGAGTTTCTTTTCTTCTGGTGTCACAGTTTTTTTATCAGCCATATTTTCCTCCATAGCTTTCAAGGATTGATATCCTTTGTTAATTTTTTCACAAGTTTATTATAACGCATTATTTCAACTTTGTAAACAGTTTCATAAACATTTCACAAAGAATTTTTTATTGTTTGTGAATTTTTAATCATTTTCTTTACTTATCAAGTTTTTTCGTTAGAGTTTGTGAAATCAATTTCAAATATTTTTTATTTCACAAACTTACTTGGAAGAGGGGATTGGAAAGAGATAGATTTTCTAGTAAGCGCTTACTTTTAGATGCTAACAATACCTCCTTTGATAAGGAGGCTTTATTTTTGTTGAAAAACGCCTTGTTTAAAAGTCCCTTCATAAACGACTTCTTGTTCTGTTGTTAGTTTCCCTTTTCCTTCAGCCTGACCATTTACAAAATCACCTTCGTAGGTCCAGCCTTCTTTAGATTGAAAGGTACCTTTTCCATTGAAGGCTCCATTGTTGAAACCACCAGTATACTGGTCTCCATTTTGGAAGGTAATGGTACCTTGTCCATTCATTTTACCACGTACAAGACTGCCATCGTAAACAATCGTTCCATTATCAAGCTTTAGAACACCTTTTCCGGGAATATTTAGAAAAAAGACGAGCACAGCACAAAAAACAATCGTAACTACTGCCAAAAGCTCTAAACGTGGACGAGTCAGATAGACACGATATTTTTCGTAAAAATTCTTAAGATTTTCCACCTTCACTCTCCTTTTCTAAACGTTTTAACCAAGCTTGACAACCCTCTTGAACACGCTGATAGGTTTCCTCAAAATCTCCTGTATACCAAGGGTCTGGAACACTTTCAGATGCAAATGAGTAAATCTTATCTTGACAGTCTACTGGACACATCTGACGTAAGTCAGAAACATTTGAAGCATCCATTCCGATAATATAATCAAAGGCTTCAAAATCTTCCTTACTAATCTGAAGCGATGTTTTGGTTTTGTCGTAAGGAATCTCATACTGTTGAAAAATCCATTGAGTTCCCTTATGAATCGGATTGCCATGTTCCCAAGAAGAAGTCGCTCGACTTTGGATTTCATAATTATCTGTCATTGATTTCATAACAAACTCAGCCATAGGACTACGGCAAATATTCCCCAGACAGACAAAGACTAGTTTTTTCATCCCATTTCCTTTCTTTTATAGAAAAACGGGAGTTAGTAATCCCGTCTTATTTTTCAATTGCGCCTTCTAGTGAAGCTGTTTCTTTCAGCGGTAATACGGTCTTGATAGCAGCTAGTTCAAAAGTCAAGTAAACTCCATCTACATCAAGAACAATCGTTCTCTTCTCAGTATCTACTTCATCGACTGTTCCGTAAAGTCCACCGATTGTAATCACTTCATAGCCTTTTTGTAGTTTATTTAAGCTTTCCATACGTTTTTGTGCTTGTTTCTTTTGAGAGCGTTGCATAAAGAACATCAAGCCCAACATCGCTACAAGCATAATTAAAAATGTATAATTTGGATTCATTTTCTTCTCCTTTGTCTTTTACATAGGACTACTATATCAAATTTCAGCTACTTTTACAAGATTGTACCTTGCTTTTCTAATAAGAAAAACCAGAGCTTGCGCCCTGATTTTTAGGATTATTTCAAGTTTTGAACGACTTTTACAAGATTTTCAACTGTAAAGCCATATTCTGCCAATACTTTTGGTGCTGGTGCAGAGGCTCCGAAGGTATCAATACCAAGAACAGCACCATCTAGACCAACATATTTGTACCAGTTTTGAGTTGCACCCATTTCGACTGCAACACGACGGCGAACTGCATTTGGAAGAATTTCTTCCTTGTATGCTGCATCTTGTTTATCAAATACATCTGTAGATGGCATACTGACTACGCGAACTTTTTCGCCTTGACTAGCCAATTCTTTGGCAGCTGAGACAGCAAGATTAACCTCTGAACCTGTCGCAATCAAGATCGTATCAAAGTCTGATGCATTTTCATATACAACATAAGCACCTTTAGCAACCTTGTCGAAGTCTGTTCCTTCTTCAACAGTCAAGTTTTGACGTGTCAAGACAAGGGCAGTTGGTGTTTTTTCGCTTGTCACTGCAAGGTACCAAGCTGCTTGCGTTTCACGCGCATCTGCTGGACGGAAAACATTCAGATTTGGCATGGCACGAAGACCTGCTAAGTGCTCAACTGGTTCGTGCGTAGGACCGTCTTCCCCGACTGCGATTGAATCGTGGGTAAAGACATAAGTCACAGGAAGACCTTGCAAAGCTGACAAGCGGACAGCTGCCTTCACATAGTCAGAGAAGACGAAGAAAGTTCCACCGTATACACGAAGTCCACCGTGAAGGGCCATCCCGTTCAAGATAGTTCCCATGGCAAATTCACGAACACCAAACTGAATGTTACGGTTCAAGCGATTGGCATCGTCTTGAAGTCCGTCAGTCTTGATATAAGTCATGTTTGAGTGAGCTAGGTCAGCTGATCCACCTAGGAAGGTTGGTAACTTAGCTGCCACAACGTTCAAAGCATCCTGACTCGAGTTGCGAGTTGCTTGAGAGAAGCCATTTTCTAAGGCTGGGAAGTCTGCTGGAGTCACTTCAACTGGATCACGTCCATCGATGATAGCTTCTACTTCTGCAGCCAATTCTGGATGCGCTTCTTTATAATCAGCAATTAATTTAGTCCAAGTTTGATAAGCTGATTCGCCACGGTCTGCAACATGTTCTTTGAAATCAGCATAAACTTGTTCTGGAATTTCAAATGGTTCATAGTCCCAACCGAGGGCTTGACGAGTTGCCGCAGTCTCATCTGCTCCAAGAGGGGCACCGTGTACAGCATTCGTTCCCTGTTTGTTTGGAGAACCGTATCCAATAACAGTCTTCACTTCAATCAAAGATGGTTTGCCTGAAGCTTTAGCTGTTTCGATAGCAGTATGGATAGCTTCCAAGTCTGTTCCATCTTCAACCAAGGCAGTGTGCCAACCGTAGGCATTGTAACGGTCACGAACACTTTCTGTAAAGGAATCCTTTGTCTCACCATCCAAGTTGATGTCATTTGAATCATAAAGGACAACCAACTTATCTAGTTTTTGCAAACCTGCGTATGAAGCCGCCTCACTTGAGACACCTTCCATCAAATCTCCGTCTCCACAGATAACATAAGTATAGTGGTCAAAGATATTGTAGCCTTCACGGTTATATTTGGCTGCCAAGAAACGTTCTGCTTGGGCAAAACCAGTGGCAGTTGAAATCCCTTGACCTAGAGGACCTGTCGTAGCATCAATCCCTGCTGTATGGCCAAATTCTGGGTGACCAGGTGTTTTTGAACCCCATTGACGGAAGCTCTTAATCTCATCCATGCTGACATCTTCAAAACCAGAAAGGTGAAGAAGGGCATAAAGGAGCATTGAACCATGACCAGCTGAAAGAATAAAACGGTCACGGTTAATCCAGTTTGGTTGAGCTGGATTGATACGAAGTTGTTTTGTAAAGAGGCTGTAAGCCATCGGAGCCGCTCCCATAACCACACCTGGATGACCTGAGTTGGCTTTATTAATGGCGTCAATACCTAGGAAACGAATTGCATTAACAGATAGATTTGACATAGAATTTCCTTTCTATTTGAGGTGATGATTGAATCACACATTCTATTTTACTATTATATGAAAAAATACATAGAATAGCAATTAAACAATTCGACGTAAATAAGTATTCTATTTGCTATCCTCTAGTAGCCTGATAGTAGGGAAGTAAGCGTTCATAAGCATCTTCTAATTTTTCTAAAATCACTTCTAATGATTGATTTTCTATGATAGAAACATCTGATTTAACTAACACTTTTCGGATTTCTTGACTTCCTACCTTCTCGACTAAAACCTGACGATTTTCCTCAGTAGCCTCCATCTTATGACTTTCTCCATTTGAGTAGACTAAGTAATAAACACCTTCTACTGGTGGAATTTCTAAAACCTTGGCCTGCTTGCCTAGAGTTTGCTCATCTTTCTTGCGCTCGATGAAACTGACTTCTAGGGAAACACCAAAATCAGAAGGATTCCCGTACAAACGTAAGGCTAGCATAGGCTCTGTCACTTGTCCGTCTCTCTGTAGATAGACCCAGAAATGTGGTCGCAAACACTGCGCTTGGTTCATCCACTGGCTAGTCTGTTGGAGTTGCCATTCTGGATGGCTTGCTTGAAAGGCTTTGGTTAGCTCTGTAAAAGCCTTTCTGGCCTCTTGACCTTTGTGGCGAAATGCCAGCATTTTCTCTCGCTCTGCTCCCGCCTTATCAGGATTACGGTACTGCAAACCAGCAAAGTCTAGATAGTCTCTTATCTTATTCAACATTAATTTAATCTCCTCCAGCTAGCAAAAAATCAGGAGAACCCTGATTTTGTTTATTCTGTATCTACAACTACATAGCGATTTGGCTCATCACCTTCAGAATAACTCGTCACGCCATCCATACGCGAAATAATGCGATGGATAATCTTGCGTTCGCTATTTGACATAGGATCTGTTTGATGACTACGTCCTTCTTCTAAAACACGAGTCGCCAATTTTTGAGCATAGGTCTGCAAGACTTCTGCACGATGTTCAACGTAATCATTGACATTAATAGTAATGTAGAAGGTTCTTGAATAGCGGTTATAAAGATAATTTTGAGCCAATAGTTGTAAGGCCTTCAAAACTTTACCATGGTAACCGATAATACGACCTGGCTCATTGGTATCAATTTGTAAATTGATGCTACGACGGTTATAATCATTTGAAATCGTCGCCTCAACGTCCATATCATCAATGATTGTTTGGACATAAGTCGTGACTTCCGTAGCTACTTGTTCAATGTCAAAACTCGGTTCAACTTTTAAGCCCAGATCTTCTAATTCTTGACTTTCAGTTTGTTCAGCTTGAGTCTCGACAATAGGAGTTTCTACTTCTTCTCCGAAACCAGCTTCTTCAAGCTGTAATTCATTTAAAATCTCAATGTGCCCAGTTTCTTCTAAAATAGTGTTAGCATGTTTTTCATTTTTCAAAATTTCAGCCTTGACTTCATCAGAAACACCTTGGCCTCCTTCTTCAATCTTTTTAATTGCTTCAACAACATGCCCCAAATCAACAGTCGCTTGACTGACTGTTTTGACTGGTTCATTTTGTTCGTTAATTTCTTTAGGAACACCCTTTACAGCCTGCTGATTAGCTTTAATGACCGTTGTTTCACTAATAGCTTCAATATCAACTTGAGCTGGTTTTTTACCAAATAAACCAAGAAAGCCATTTTTTTCACGAGAAATGACTTTGATGTGAGCCTTCAGTCTTGGGATATCTAATTCTTTCAATCCTTTCTGGATTGCTTCTTCAACAGTTGAACCTGTAAATACTACCATTACCAGATTCCTCCTTATTATTTCGTTTTCTGAGCCTTTTTCTTGGCTTTTCTTTTTCTATTTTCCAAATCTTTCTGTGCCTGAACTACCGCCTCGCGCTCTGCGATAATCTTGAATGGATTGTTCAAGAAATAGGTTTGCAAGACTTGATAAGCATTGGACACTGTCCAGTATAGGGCGACTCCACCTGGTGCATAAACTGCAAAGATAAAGATCAAGACTGGAATCCCATACATCATCGCAGTCGTAGCGCCATTACGCTCAGACAAGGCTTTGTTGGACAACCAAGTACTTAAAAAGGTAAATACAGCTGCTAAAATCGGAAGAACAAGGGTTGTATCCACACCACCAAGGTTAATCCATAAGAAATGACCTGTCTTTAAAAAGTCAACTCTTGATAGAGCTTGGAACAAGGCCAAGATAACCGGCATCTGAATCAAAATCGGCCAAAGAGAATCTGACTGTCTGACACCCATTTCTTTAAAGACTTTACGCATTTCTTGCTCTAGCTTGGTTCTGCTTTCCATATCTCGACCTGGATATTGTTCTCGAAGCGCCTTAATACGTGGTTGAGCTTCCTGCATTTTTCTGGAAGCCACCATTTGCACTTGAAAGACTGGCAAAAGCAGTGTACGAATCAAGACCGTAAAGAGGATAATCCCCACTCCGATACTGATATCAAATGATAAAAAGCGAATGATTTCAGCAAAGAAGTAAACAAATTTACTCCAAAAATCAGCCGAATCGGCTGTAATATCGCTAGTTGCCCCATTTGTTGCACAGGCTGTCATGATCAATAGGGACAGTCCTAGCAAACTAGTCAACTGTAGTTTCTTTTTCACTCCCATTTCCTTCCTGGTAAATCTTTGATAATTTTAATACGTGGAGTAGATTTTTCTCCATCTCTGCGTATCCCAAGGTTTCGACTCCTTTTCGAGCAATGACAACAAAGTCGACATCTTCTACCAGACTCCCTTTGGCATTCTGGATAATATGCCGAATCCGTCGCTTAATTTGATTTCTAGTGACGGCATTCCCCAGTTTTTTGCTAACTGATAGACCTACTCGAAAATGGTTTTTCTGATTTTCTAGTTGGTAGACAACAAACTTGCGATTGGCAAAACTTGTCCCCTCCTTGAAAATCGCCTTAAAATCTTTCTCTCTTTTTACACGAAAGTTTTTCTTCAAAACTCAACTCCATCTATTAAATTACTACTATTATACCATATTTTTCAAAAAAGCCAATCATAGCAAGGTTTTGGACAATTTCACCATAAAAAGAAGTTGGAAAAATCTCTTTCCCAACTCCTTGTACGGAATATTTTTACTAGTTTTACTTATTTTTTCAAGCGTTCAACGTCACGGGCAATAACTAGCTCTTCATCTGTTGGAATAACCAATACACGGATCTTCGCTGCCTCTGTTGAGATGTCTCCTGTCACACCAAAGACGTTCTTTTCTGGGTCAACATCACAACCAAACCAAGAGATACCTGAGATAACATCTTCACGCACATTTGCAGCATTTTCACCAATACCTGCTGTGAAGATAATAGCATCTGCTCCATTTAAGACTGCAAGGTATTGACCGATATGTTTTTGGATACGGTCAACATACATTTCATAAGCCAAAGTGGCATCGTGGTCCCCTTCTTCCATAGCAGCAATCACATCACGCATATCACTAGACTTGCCTGAAACACCCATTAGTCCTGATTCACGATTAAGGACATGACTAATGTCTTCAGGAGTATTAAAGTCCTCTGTATATTGCATTAAGTAAGGAATGATAGCTGGGTCAATATCCCCTGTACGAGTTCCCATCATCACACCACCAAGTGGAGTGAATCCCATTGAAGTATCGACAGATTGACCACCCTTAACAGCTGTAATAGAAGCACCATTACCGATGTGGCAAGTAATCAATTTCAAGTCCTCTAATGGACGGCCCAAGAGTTTTGCTGCTTCTCCTGCTACAAACTGGTGACTTGTACCGTGGGCACCATATTTACGCACCTTGTTTTCTGTGTAATATTTTGTTGGTAGAGGGTAGCGATAAGCTTTCTCTGGCATAGTTGTGTGGAATGAAGTATCAAAAACAACTACACTGGTAATGTCTGGCAGCAATTCCTTGAAGGCACGAACACCTGCTGCATTGGCTGGATTGTGGAGAGGAGCCAACAAACTCAACTCTTCAACTTTTTCTAAAACATCTCCCTCAACGACTGTTGATTCTTTGAAATATTCTCCACCGGCAACAACACGATGTCCAACACCTGTAATCTCGTCATAAGTCTTGATAATATCGAAACGAATCAAGTCATCCAATAAAATTTTAACAGCTTGTGTATGATTTTCGATATCCAAAATTTGTTGTTCAGAACGGCCGTCAAATTTTACAGTTGAAATTGAATCTTTCAAACCGATACGTTCAATCAAACCTTTCGCCAATACTTTTTCTTCTGGCATTAAGTATAATTGCCATTTCAAACTTGAACTTCCCGCATTGATTGCAATTGTTTTTGTCATAACATGATACCCCTTTTTAAGCGTTTTCATCTATTATAACAAAATCTATTTTATATTTCAGTACCTTGAGTCCATTTTTGAAAATTTTCTTTAAATTTCATTAAAACACTTGCATCTTGTAAGCTAGCAAGTGGATAAACAAAAGGCTCTACTGCTATTTCATTTTTCTTCTGTAGGATAAAAATAGTCTTAGATTGTTTGGCATTGGCAAAGAGATTTTCAGGCAAACTAATCATGGCAACTAGATTCGCCTCCTCTTTCAACCACCCTTTCAACAAATCACTCTGAGGACTGGTCAACAAATCACTCGGAGCGAGAAAAATAGCGTAGCCATCTGACTTGAGATACTTAAGTCCTTGTTCCATGAGCAAGTGATGAGCGTAAGTATGTTCTTGACTAGAAGCAACTTGATGGCGCGACGCAACGGCATCATATGGATAATAGCCGACAGGCAAGTCGCTGATGACCACATCGCTCTCTTTGAGCATTTGTGGACGAACTGCATCTCCTTGGACAAAGCCAGCCTGCAAACCAATTACATCTGCCATACTAGCCGCCAAATCAATCAGCAAATCATCCACTTCCATCCCCAAATAATCCACCTTTTTATCAAGCGAGGTCAAGAAAGTAGCGCCTAGAATTCCCATCCCAGAACCCATTTCGAGGATCGTAATCTCCTCTTCTTTAAACAACTCTTCCACAATAAACACCAAAAGTAAAGCAATGGCATCTGGTGTAAACTGGTGATTGGCCTGTAGGGGCTCTGTCTGCCCAGCCTTCATCAAGAGAAACTGGTAGGTCTTGAGCCATTCTTCTTTGCGTAGCGCTAAGCGTTTAAGGGCCTGATTGTTTTCCTTGACCTGCTCTAGCTCAGTTTCACCATCCAGATAGATGCTATTTTGCTCCACCAAGGCGTCATAAAAGTTGGTCGCCAAATCACTTTGGATGACTTGGACATTCTCTAGTAAATACGTATAAGCTTGTTCAATTTTTTCAAAATCCATATTCCTATCTTATCAAATTTCCCTTCTTTTTTCCATCCTTATAGAAAAATCACTCCCTGACTAGGCGAGTGATTTTTGGGCTACTGTTAAAAAGAGTTCTGCGTAATTTCCTTGAAACAGGTCTTCAGCGCTATAGAGGATCTGACTATGCACAGATGAAAAACCAAACTGGGCTAGATTGTTTTCCAGTTCAACCAATTCAAATCCATGATGGTTAGCTTCTGTCTTGGTAAAATCAGCAAGTAAAAGTTGTCCGTTTTCTCTCAGATGTTGATGAAACAGTGAGAGAGTCGCATCCAAATCAGGCATATGATGAAGAACACGACAAACAACAATGAGATCAAACTCTTGCTTCAAGGGATTTTCCAATAAATCTTGCTCCAAAAAGTGGATATTCTTGATGTCTTGCCGCTCCGCTTTCAAACGAGCTTGCTCCAGCATTTTCTCCGAAATATCCACCAATGTTACAGACTTGGCCTGCTTGGCTAGGGGCAAGGTTAACAGACCCGTCCCTCCACCGAAATCCAGAATTTCTTTGTCTGATAGAAGATCAATCTGTTTCTCGACTGCTTGACAAACCAAGTTTGCAAGGAAGATATTTTTAGGTGAATCAAAAGTTTCTGCTTTGTGGTTAAAATCATGTTTCATATTTTTAGTTTAGCACAAAGTAGCTTGATTGGCTAGGAATTCTCTTTCTTTTCAACTTTCTCTTCTGATTTTGTCTTCTCTGCTTGATTACTTGAATCAGTCACTACCTTTTCCTTTTTAGCTGTTTTCTCTTCTTTGAGTTTGACGGAAGGAAAGATGAACTCATATTGGCTCTTAGGCGTACGAACCCTTGTCACCAAGCTTGTTTTCTTGTTTTGATAGTTCACCTGACCTAGATTAAAGGCCTGTTCCCCACTTTCTTGCTCAATCTTATCCTTGGTTCGCTTGGCCATAGCAAAAGCAAGCAGCTTTTCTTTATTTAAAGCATAGTCTTGATAGTGGGCAACTTGTCTGTTCAAGTAAAATTGTAACAAAAGGCTAAAAATGGCTGCCATGGTCACTGCATAGAGGAGAACACCTGCCTTAACTTTTTTCTTTTTCCACACGATAGATGAACTCCCTTTCTAAACCTTTTTGGAATTGAAAACGAAAGCGAACCAGTTGATTCTCCTCTGTAATCTGCGCAGATTTGAGTCCATAAATCATAGGCTGATATCCTCGTCCACTGGCATCAGTTTTTCGAAAATCATCTGATTTTGACTTACCTATCGCAATTTCCTTGCCATCCTGCTTCATATAGAGGCGATTGCCCTCCACTTTTTCGAACTTCGAACGATCTAATTCTACCTCCAACTGGTCCACAAATAAGAGCCACTCTTTTTGCTCACTTTGCTGCTGATAGCGAACTTCTGAAATGAGGAGCTGACTCATGGCTTGAAAGAGGAGTAGACTCCCACTGATGACAATCAGGGCAATCAGAGATTCCAACAAGGTGAAAGCCTTGACCTTATTGCTCTTTGATAGCCAACAACTGTTCTGAACCATGATAAACCTCCAATCCCTTTTCACTAGAAAACACCTGAATCTCCACTCCGTTTATGTTTACCTGATTTTGACCTGTCTGCAGTGCCATCTTAGCAACACGCACAACTTCTTCTTTCTGCAAGATTTTTGCTTCTTTTTGCCTATTCTTTTGAATTTGTCCCAAAAGGAGAGTCGCAATGCTGGCAAAGATAGCTAAAGCAACTACTGCTTCCAGTAAAATCACTGCCCTAATTTTTTGTTTCCTTAATGCGTTTAATTTTTCCATTTCCTAGATATAATTGATAACGAATCGCTCCTTTACTGGTATGAAATTCAACCTTAGCCAGGGACGAATTGCCCCCAGCTCGGTCAAATGTGATATTTTGTCCCGATGGTGCTTGAATTCCTTTAGGAACTGTCAGCTTTTGACTGCCATTGCTAATGGTCTGTCCGTCTATGCTCAAACTTGTCTTTTGCTGACTAGCTACACTGCGTTTTTGAGTTTCCCGATAGAGTTCTTCAAACTCCATAAAGAAAATCTGTTCCTCTACCGCCGCAAAAGTGGACTGGACAGAGCCAGACAAGCCCAAGGCAAGGATACTCACAAGTCCCAAAACCAAGAGACTTTCCAGCATAGTGAAAGCCTTAATCTGCGACCGTTTGAGTCTTATTTTGTTTAGCATGGTATTCTTTATAAGCTTTAGCCTGTTCTTCTGTGATTCGCCCATCTGCTTGTAACTTACTTAGGCTAGCATCTTCATTTTTATCCAAGCTATAAAGCTCTGCCTGGCTTTCTACCACCTTAACAACAGCAGCTTTCCCTTTGTCGTTGACTGCTTCTTTTTGCTTGGTCAGATTAGGTACAAAGAGCAAGAGAAGCACGCTGATGATGAGCAAGACCACCAACATTTCAATAAAGGATAGTAAAATTATTGATTTTTTCCATCTCATACATCTGCAATGAATGCAATACGAGATCACGATATTTCCAGGTTGATACCAGGTACTCAATAACCTCTTGGTCCTCTATCTTGCATTCCATAAGAAGTAATAGCTTGACTGTATACTCATTTTTCAAAATCGGCACCTGATAAGTCACATCCACCCAATGCTCAAAACCTAAGTCTGTCTGCTCTACGCTTGCAAGTTTAATGTTCAAAATGTTCATATTTTCTTCCTCCTACTTATCTATTCGTAGAAAAAATAAAAAAGCAGTGAAAAATCACTGTTTTTTTCTACTTTCAGAGAAAACAAACGATATTCAAGCGAAAAATAACGCTCTTAGCCTCGACCTATAAATGTTTTTCAGGAATTTCAAGCGATTATCAAGCGTATTTCAGAGCAAACAAAAAACCGCAAGCCTGAGCCTGCGGTGAAAGAACAATTTAGAAAGTTTCCTTTCGTTTTATTTTGTAGTAATGAGCCCATCTGGCTCGATGTTAAAGGCTTCTTTATCGGCCATACGACCATCAGGAAGCAGCATGTAGTATCCGCCATTGTAAGGCACAAATGTGTTCGATTTCATATCGCCGTTGGTAGCATCACAATAATACCAATTATCGTAATACTTAATCCAGCCGGTTTGCATCGAACCGTCACGATTGAAGTAGTACCATGCACCAGCAATTTTCTTCCAAGATGTGGCCATGTACCCACTAGAGTCGAACCAGTACCATTTACCATCTGTGTGCTTGAGCCATTTCTCAGAGTACATATAGCCTGACTCGTCGAAATAAAACCATGATTGATTTTCTTCGATATATTCGAATTGAGATTTTGGATAAGTACCGTTAGCACGAGCAAACCAGTATCCAGTATCATCTTTTTGCCAACCTTTTTTAGGTTTTTCAGGCTGTGCATTTGGATTGGTCAGACGATACACATAATAGTATGGACGCCCGGCATATAGCCAAATATCATCATGATTATTGACCGTGATACCATCATAGCGATAGTTACAGTGGATAATGTTGTCGCTATCCACAAAGATACCAGTATGTCCTCCAGCGCCAGATGAATACCCTTTACGGCCCCAGATGAAGATGTCTCCACGCTGAGCGTCCCAAGGCTGGTTTTCGCTAATAAGTTCATAACCGTTCTTCTCGAGCCAACCATGCTCGTACTCGGTATTGACCGCCCAGCCTGCTGACACGGCTCCACCACTTAGCAAAGCATAGTAAATTGAACTTGAACAGTCATAAGAGTCTGGACCGTTTCGGTAGTCCATGCTATAGGTCACTTGACCCTTGCGGGCTTGCATCCAAGCGATAGCTGTTTCAATGTTTACTGTCATGTTTATTCCCCTTTCCACGCAGCGTTCATTTGCTTGACAGCTGCTTCAACAAATGTATCTAAGTCCTTATCGGTCATGCTGATGTTGTATTTGCTGAGCTCTGCACGAATCTTAGTGCGTGCCTGTTCCAATTTTTCTTCACCTTTAAAACCTGTTTCAGAGGCTACCTGCTCCACAGCGTTTACTGCATTTTTGGCCAAGATTTCAATGATTTTGATGGTCTTTTCACCACCTTTTTGAACCAGGTAGTCCTTGACTGCCTTAACTGTTACCCCTGCTAAAATAACAAGGATGCTGATTGCACCATTTGTGATGATTTCAGTAATTTGTTGCATTTGTATTTTCCTCCGCAATTTCTAAATTTACAAATTTATTAAACAGGGCATCGATGCGCCCATTCCCACCTAGTTTTTTGTAACTTGAGTGCATTTTGTGGATAATATCCGACTCGTGAACGCTTGTATAACCACGCTTGAGAGCAACAGTAATATCACGCTCCAGCCGTAGATACATAGTGGCTAGATGTGCTTCATCATGCACAGCCAGCTTGTTGTTGATTTCAGTTATATTTTGCTTGTTCTCCTCGCCGATAGCGTGGATCGTGCTCAATTCCCCCTTCAGCTCCTTGAACTGTTCTTGGTTGAGGTGACCTGCTTTACTGGCTCGCATGCCGAACCAACCAGTCGCAACAACTCCAATTGTGGGGGCTAGCTGAGTGATCGCATGTATCATTTTCTCGATTATTTCAGACCATGACATAAAATCCTCCTTACTCAATGCGTGGCATGACCACAGTCAACACGCCTTGTTGTAGCATCTCAGCAAGAGCCTGGTCTTTCCAAGTGTAGCCCTCTGTGGCTTGCATCTGGAACTTAAAGATAGTCTTGGTTCCACTTGGCCATTTTGGATTCGTATCAAACGGATAAGGCATGGCAATGATGTCTCCATTTGAGTAGCGTGTACTCGTTACAAGTGGCTTGATGAATGCCGCTACCTTGCTATAGGCATGGGTAGGCATACCTCCATTTTGAGATACTGCCAAGGCAATCAAGACCTCTGTAATAGCTGAAACAGTATCAAGATTTTCCTTGTTTTCGGTTACTGCTTGCTCAGCTTTATCCGTTGCCTCTTTGTTCTTTTGTAGTTCTTGAGCTACTTTGCTGAATTTTTCGTTTTCAGCTCGATTGGGGAAATTTTCCTCATAGAGCGACTCAAGAGCTAATTCAAAAAGCTCTGTATTAGACAAGCTGATTTTGTCAGCTTGCAACAAGATAGGTACGATAGCTCCGTCTGCATTTACTAAAGTGACCTTTGTAGCGGATGCTGTTCCGCTACCGTTATATTCCAAGGACTTTGTGCCATACTCTAATTTCATACTTCCTCCTTTAAATTTTGAATGATACGTTATCAAAGTTGAGCCATGTGGCGTCAACGTTTCCCTTGACGACTACGTTACCTCCTGGATAAATCCCGACAACGGCAGGGCCATAGTCATTGTTTAAAGCGGTTTTGAATATCGTCGTGGATGGTCTGAAATTTTCAGGCAAAGTAAAGATAATTGACTCACGGGTAGTCTTTCCGCCTTTACAAGTACCTTTTAAATAAACAATACCGTCAAATGTTTTTGAAAATTGGACATTTCCATAATCTCTATGATGGCTCCACCCATTTTGTAAATTGGCATTTTGCCAAGCTGTCGGATTGCTTTCTGACTTTAGTAAAGCCACATAGTCAGAGTTATTAGTGGATTTTGATTGTTGTACTAGGTAGCGCCATGGCCTCCAGTTATTATCAAAGCCATTCTCCCTAACTGCCATGTATCCCATTGATGTTGTAAATCGCTGAATAGCCTCTACTGAGTTTGGGTTAGGTCTGAATACTTCTAACATCCCCCAAGCGCCAAAAGGATTGTTGGGAGAAGTTCCGTCTATCCACCAATGCCCAGTATTTGTCATTGAGTTGAAATCTTGTTTGATGAGTTTTCCAAAACCTCTATTATCTGTAAGCTGATACTGCTGAATAGGTTTGTCATCGGCAAAAATGTCGCCCTTTACATCCAAAGCACCACGCTCTCTGATTTTGTTGACCCCAACTCCTGACCTGTCATAAGACAAAACCACGCTTTCAGTGGCCACATTGACCATAAACTCAGTCCGAGTGAATTTGTCCTCAAGGATACCAATGACAATCCATGATTGATTAGCTAGATAATTCCCTGAAAGATTAGCCCGTGAATTGACTAGACTTGAAATACTTGACCAGACTCCAGTGGCTTGACCGTTATCAACCGCAAAGGCATCAGTCCCAAGCCGAGCAACCTTAAAGGTCAATGTCATTGTGTTCTTTTGACTTCCTGCCACTGTGAGAGGTGCTATCTTGGCATTTCTCGTAGCGGTCAAGGTGCTAGAGGTTGATCCTGTTCTAGCGATGCTAAAACTTAAAGCTGGAGCGAAATACTCAAGTACGGTTACAGACACCTCTTTAGTATCTGACAATCTGCCACGACTATCAGACACGCTCGCTCTGATTTTGATGGTGCCGTGATAGTTCATAATGCCAAGACTTCCACCGTTTGAGCTTGTGGATTGGTTTTTGCCGACAATTTCAGCATAGTATCCAGTGATGGACGAGCCGTAAGAGCCGACCGCACCATTAAACGCTACTTTGATGTTAGAGATTACCTGAATGAACGTGTTACCGCTTGGGATAAGGTTCTGAGCAGCACTATTTAAGTCTGATAATGATATCCCTGTAAAATTAGGCTTGACATTTACTGGCACGCTTGCCGTGAACGTAGTGGACTGTGTTCCTGTCTTAGTAGAACCTGAATAGGTATCTACGTAGATAGCCCCTGTTCCACTAGCAGAGTTTGGGATATCGTTGGCAAAGTCCATAGGGATTGTCCAGCTAGTGGATGTGTCCACATTGCTTGCAATCGTTCCTGACTTGCCCGCCCAGGAATAGCGCACCGTGTGCTTAAAACTTGAGCTCTGACGATTGATATTGATAATCACTGAACTACCAATTACCCCAGGACTCACGCTTACAGAGCTTGAGCGTGGTATCGTTGAGAGCGTAAATGAGTTTCTACTGATTGAAAGTGTTCCCGGTGACCATCCACCGCTTCCACTAAATGTAGCAGACAGCCCAAACGATTTTTTACCATCGTTATCATGTCTGATTGTTACTGTCTTATCAATCAGCATAATTGAGCTATTTTGACTCAACATAGATGGACGACCTGACCAGCTCAAAGTCTGACCGTCAACGGTTACAGAGGCAGTACAGTCATAATCTGCAAATGTATGAGCACCGTTTGTCAAAGCAAGTCTTAGTCTTACTTGACTGCTATTGTCAGATATATTTTGGGATACTTGGTCTACCCACAGTCTGAGATAATAGCTCCTATCATTATTTGACCAAAATTCAGCCATTAGTTACCTCCCACGTATCTTATTACGTTCATGTCTGGATTGATGTGATACTGTTCTTCTCTAAACCGTCCGATTTGAATAGTTTTTGAGAATATACCATTCTCGATATGGATAACCCCTTGACTAATATACATAACCTCAACCCCTGCTGAATACATTGAAATCCGTCCATTCGGACTAAACAGCATACTAGATGAACCGTCATTCTTACCAATGACTAACCCCTCATTTGATGAGCTCATGTAAGTATCAATGAAATTCCAGCGGTCAGACAATTCTCCTAAGTCTTTAGCGATATTAGAGACACGCTGACTAGCTGAAATCAAATCTTTCTCAGCTTGAACTCTAGCCGTTTCATTAGATTTAACAAAATCCTGATAGGCTTTAATCCAGTTATCAAGCGTGTCAGCGCTAGCCTTGGCCTCTAATTCAGCTTGAATAACTCCAGCCTTTTCATTGAGAGCGTTCAGTTGCTCCTGCGTTAGCCTTTGGTCAGCTTTAGAGTCAATACTTGTCTTGATTTCTTTTAGCTGAGCCTCATCAATAGCCCCCTTGTCCCCTTTGTCTCCTTTAGGGCCAGGGTCTCCTTTATCGCCTTTAACCCCTGGAGCACCAGGTGCACCTCTTGAACCGTCAAGCGCATTGATAAGCGTTAATTGCTCAGAGGCTACCTCTTTGTTATCCACCCATGCTGACACCGTCAAAACCATCTTTTGGTCAATGTCAGAGGCTCTCACAATGTATCTAGCACTAGTAGACTTGATGACATCCCCCACAGTCCAGCGCCATCCAGCATTGATGGCCTTGTTACCTCTCATAAGGGTAGGAGTCACAATCGTCTGGCCTTGGCCATTTTTAAAGGCGACACCGTTATCAGTAGCCAATTTGATTATGTAAGGCTTAGCCTCCTCAATCATCCTGTCTAGTTGTTGCTGAATACCCTGAGAGAGTCTATTCTCAAGCGCTTTGGCATTTGAGAAAGTGGTCTTATTGTTTTTAGGATTGGTAAAGCTGATAGTCTGCTCAGATACCCTCATTTCAAGTAAGAGAGTAGGGCTAAAACCGTCATCATAGACCTTGACTGTATCTCCGATGTCTAAATCTGCAAAGCCCTCAGCCTCGTAAGTGACTGCAGGGTAACAATTCTTTTTGAGTTCACGGTAAGCGATGGAGCGGATGGTCTCAGGGTTTTTGCTCTCTACAGTCATATCTTTCCGTGTGTACTGGTCTAGCGTACCTGTTGAATGAGTGAACGTAGATGGATACATCTGCATTGAGAGAGGAGCTACTAGATAGGCTCCCATTTGATAAAATTCAAGCTCTCCCTTTGCATTTTTGACTGACCAATCTCCAAGACTACTGATGTCAATCTCATTGCCTTGGTCATCCTTACCTGTGGGTCTAACTGAGTTATATATACCAGTCTTGTCAATCGTCCTAGTGATTGTCTTGAGGTTTTTACCGTACTCTAAGACCTTTGAGCTGACTTGTCCTACACCTTGATGGTTGTCATCGTGTTCATGGTAGACATTGATTGTAAATGACTTGATAGAGCTGTCAGCGTTGAGACGTGTGTCAAACTCGATTTCAGCGTCAAATTTCTTAGCTAGACTTAGGAGCCTGTTGAGTTTAGTATCTGTACCCTCCCACTCAGCAGAAATTTTCTTGTCTGATACCTCATTGATACCGATTTTTAAAAAGGTATAGTTGAGCAAGTCCATAGCCTCACAAAATTCCTTGAAAGTCATAGCTTTAGGAGACTTGTAAGGGATAGAATACTCATTGATTAGCTCAAGGTTTAGGTTGATACCATGACACTTGATGACTTTTTCATTTTCCTCAATTTTTCGGATGGTATGTAGGTATGTTTTGCCTTTGTACTGGAATGAGACAAAAGCCTTTTCATTGAGAGTGTTGTAAGCTCTCTTTTGCCCTGTATCTGAGATAATAGCTTTTTTAAAAACAGTAAAATCAAAGATACTAGATCCTGTCTCAAGGTATCTTGTCCAGGTATCATTGAAATAGTTCAATGTATCTTGTTTTTCATTGTCCACAAATGCAACTTTTCGCAAACTTGAGTCATGTATTGTCAGTAACATTGCTTATAGATACCTTTCTTTAAATTCTACTGTGACTGTAGGCTTAGTCTTGACCCAACTTGAGCAATAGACCTCTAGCTGACTTTTCCCAGGGGGAATACTCAAAAACTTTGAGCCTTGGACAATGTCCACAATCTTCTCAATGCCATCTACTGTGACTGTGTCATTCTCACTATTAAGTACAATATTTGAACCGATTGGATAGCGGTTAGGCACATCTCCGATTGATGGCACAAAGTCCTTACGATACATCAAGTCATCAAGATACATGTGAGTGAGCATAGGCTTGTCATGAAACGCCCCTAAAGTCACATGGATTTTAGCTGATTTTCTACCCTTAATCTCAGGGATGATAAAGCTGTAATGATATCCTCTGTAGTAGACCTGAACTCTAGTATCGTTCCGTTTGAGTTCAAACTGTCCTTTGGTTGATGAAAATGGGTTTAATGCACTATCAGAGGTACCTGTGAAAGTCCACCATTTAAGGAAGTTATACCTACCTTTTCCATCAGACCCAAATACATTGAACTCACATTCTTGACCTTTTGACCTTTTGAATGTTTCAAATCCGTACAAAAATTGACCATTTGTGTCTGAAACTGTGATTTTGATAAAGCCATATTGATTGGCTCCACCTGATACAAAAATCTGTCTACCTGTAATGTAGTCATCAAGAGAACCTACGCCTCCAGCGCTATCTGTAGGGATGTCCCATGATAGCGATGTAGCATAGTTTTCATATTTGCCAGGAGTAGCCTGTTCTCTGAGCTTGATGTGTTTTCTATCCCATAGGGTAGTGACCTCTGGGGCACCTGTGAAATTTTCTCCATTGTCATTAGTGACAGCCCTATTTTTTGAACCTCTTGCAAAGGCGTCTGAAATTCTATCGTCTCTAAAATCAAGCAAGACCTCAGAGCGCTTGACTATACCTGTATCGGTTTCCTCACGGTCTCCAATTTCAAGAGCTCCGCTTGTATTGACTAAACCAATATAGCCGTTTTCAGAGTTATTTTTAACCTTAACCACAGGAAAAGCTGGGACATTGCCGTCATTTCTGATGTCAAAGACAATTTTGTCCCTTTGCTCTTGACCATTGTCAAAGCGTTTATAGGTTGAGCTATGAGCCACACCATCAGGGATGAGGATGTCAAAGCTACCTTTTTGAAACCATCTTGTCACATTGTCCATGTCTACTGAGCCTGTGACAAGACCCATGTAGTACTTATCAGGCTCATCTGAAATGACCACCTTGACAGCCTCCGATGTATTAAATACACCAGCAAGTTTGTGCTTAGCTGTCTCAAGTGTCATACCGTTGCTATATTGCATGGCAAACTTGACTTTGATGATTTTAGCGCCTGTCCTTACCTCTTGCAGATTGACTCCCAAAAGTGGAGCGTCATTAGTAGTGACATTGCGCTCATTTCCTACTGGTCTGATAATTTCAATGATATTGATAACCTCAGAGAGGTCAAATCCATTGATTGTGATTGTGTCATTATTCATTAGATAATACCTCTCATCATGTTATCTAGCATTAGCTTGTCATTTTGATAGTTAGTCATTGGTTGTCCGATTTTAGCGACTAGAGCACCATCATCTAGCACCATATTCACAGGGCGCTTGACAGCCTCCTCAGCCACTTCAAGAGCTCTAGCAAGCACTTTGTCAGCCTGGTCACGGATGACCTCAATCTGACTTGTCTCAGCTCTCTCTGTGAGTGATTTTAGACTGAATTGACTTGATAGTGTTCCATTTCCTAGTCCTAGTAGATCCTCAGCGCTAAATTTAAACGCTGACATCTCTTTCTGCACATAAGCTAGACTATCAACCACATCAGAGCTATTCTGTTCAATACCTACAGCGATACCTTGAGCGATATAGCGTCCGACATTGTCTCTGAATAGTCTTGACGGGCTATGGATTTTAGCCTTAGCCTGTGCTGCTCTTTCAGCTTGAGTGACAAGGGCATTAGCTGCAGCTGTCACAGCCCCAAGTGCTGAGTACATACCTTGCGCCAAACCTTGCCCAATCATGCTCCCTGCATAACGCATAGCTCCAGCCCCTGACATTGCCCTAGAACGGATTGAGCTTAACATAGCTGACATTGCAGCCGTTGCTGATCCAATTCCTGAGCGGATGCCGTTAGTAATGCCATTAGAGACCCCACGACCTGCCTGTTGACCGGCTTGAGTCATCTGAGTTGCCGATTGCAGGACCACAGACACCATCTGTTGCATGCTTGAGCGCATTATTGCTACAGCTTGAGACATTGCTGACTGCACAACAGAATTGAGTAAAGACATTGCTGATCCAGCAGCTGCCGAGATACTAGAAAAGGCCGAGGCAACTATAGGAGCGGATGTAGCTAACTGCATAATGGCAGTAGTTGCCATGATTGCTGATGTGGTAATCAGTGTAAACTGACCTGGTATTGTACCAAGTACGCCAACTAAAGCACTCACAACTCCACTGATTGCTGTAAATCCTGCTGATATAGCTAGGGCTCCAGCCTGTGCCATCAACATTGAACTTGACAAAGCAACTAACCCACTTTGTAGGATAGTAATGCTAGCTGTTGCCCCTGATAAACCTACAAAAGAGGTCATTACTGATGTTGCAAAGGCACTCATAGCAGTACCAGCCAATGTCATCGCTGGGGCTAAAGTAGTTACAGAGGCTGAAATTGTAGGAATGGTGCTTGCCATTGTTGTTAGTACAGCAACGGCCATGGCTCCGCTGGCTTGTATTGTGAGTAGACCTGCTCCCAGTGCCTGCATACCTGCACCAACGCTAGCCATGCCAGCGCTTGCTCCTGAGATTTTACCTACGCCAATAGCAACAGCGGCTAAAGATGCTGCCATATCCCCAAGGTTGGTATTGGTGATCATTACCACCCCTTGAGCTAACTGCTTAAATCCATTTCCTGCTTTTTGAGCAGCCGTACCAATAGAATTGAATACATTAGCAAGGCCATCTAATACACTCTTGATAGCATTACCTACAGAGGTGATGACATTGGAAATACCATTAAAAGCACTCTCAATACCTTTACCGATTCCTTGAGCGGCAGTAGATATTGCTTGCCCAACTGATGTAAAGATATTAGCAATGCCTTGCAAAGCTGTAGAGATCACTCCTCCAATAGAAGCAATAATGCCAGCAATACCACTCATAGCTGTACTGATACCATCAGCAATAGCCTGGATAATTGTTACAATTTGTGGTGCATTTGCAGATATGGCGTTAATGATCTGAGTCATTCCGTTAGAGATAGCTGTAACAAGTACAGAAATCCCAAGAGCAGCAACTGCAATACCAGCACCAATAAGAGCAACGGAAGCTCCAAAAGCTAAAATACCTACAGCTCCTGCTGTCAATGCTGGACCTAATGTAGCTGCTCCCACAGCAAGCAAGGCAATACCTGCTACAATGGCAAGCATTGCAACCTGTGCACCAGCTCCAGCTGAGGCAAGTTGTATAGCTGCCTGTACCAGGACATAAACACCAGCGACAGCCATCAAGACCCCTGCGCCAATCATAAGAACTGCAGCGGCCAATCTCAAAACAGAGCCAGCACTTGCGGATGCCGTTGTCCCAACTGCTGTATTCCCTGCGCTCATTGCGGCACTTGCTCCAGCGTTAGCAAGTTGGGCTGTTGTCAATCCTAGAATGTTACTTACTAAACTAACTAGATTCTTACCAAAATCAAAGGCTGTTTTTAGAGCCTGAGCAATCTTGACTCCCGCCTTGATACCTATCAAAGCTGTGCCAATGCTAATAATCGCCGTTGCTACACTTTGGATTGTCCCTGGATCTAAGCCTGAAACAAAGTTAGCTACTGCGGTTGCAGCCTGAGAAAGCCACTTGACAATATTGCCTAGTACACTTCCTAAGGTTGTCAACACTTCTGATGCTGTCAAACTATCCCACACATGACCAATCGCACCTGAAATGCTCTTAATAGCCTCGACAAAAGCACTAACTGCTCCTGTATTTGAGAATGCCTCCCAAAACGTTTTGATTTTGGAAACAACATTAGAGATTGATGAGCTGATTCTAGTGACAACCCCCTCAATGTCTATCCCTTCTAAAAACGCACCTAGCTTTTCAGCAATACTGTCAAAATTGATTTTGTCCAAAGCGTCTGAAACAGCATTTACTGCCTTGATACCAAACTTATTGAGCTTTTCAAAGGCTGGCATGAGCTTATTAGAGAGGCTTTCCTTGGCACCGTCTATAGCTTGGTCAACCGTTTTGAACTCTGTAGCCATTTTTTGGAAAGCGTCCGAGTTCCCAGCGCGGTTCATAGCGTCAAAGAAGTCCTCTGTCTTGACTTTTCCGTCTTGAACAGCTTTTACAAGCTCAGCGGTAGACATTCCCATCTCTTTTGCGACTGCAGCCATACCAGCTGGAGCTTGTTCCATCATAATCTTAAAATCCATCCAGGCAATTTTAGGCTTACTTGCCATCTGTGTTGCCTGAGTGGACAATGATTTCATGGCTTGGGCTGGATTTTCAGCAGAGGCTGCAAGTCCACCAAAAGCCTTAACTAGACTACCAACATTTTTAGTCCCAACTGCGTCAAGTTGCGAGTAAGTACTAGCCATATCAGAGGCTGAGTAGATCGTTTTGGTTGCAAAGTCCTGCATTTCAGTCTTAGCTGCCTTGATTTCCTCAGCTGATCGCCCAAAGGCCTGTAGGTTCCCCTCAAAGGTTTTCCAAGCTTTCTGTGAACTGTTTAGCTCAGAGGCCATTTCACGGACACCACTTGTAATAGTCCCAATTCCTGTAGTAAGGGCAGAACTAATCAGATTAGCTCCTAAGACAGACTTAAAAACAGACCCTACTTTCGAGCCTGCGTTTTCAAGTCCACCGAATAGAGCTTTAAGCTTGCTTACTCCTGATTGAGCATTAGAGCCATCCATATCAACCTTGATAGTAACTGAACCATCTGCCATTATGTACCTCCTTTCTAAAATTAGTAGTCAAATTCATCAGGTAGAGCATACTCTTTTTTGAGTTCCCTCATGTTCTCCTTATACTGCTTACTATCTCCCTTTTGAGGCTTGTAAGAGCGTATTTTTAGCACCTCAGCAAATTTAGTATCACTAGGCAGGCCATTGAGTAAAGCGTTGAACTTCTTCCAGTGTAGGCTGTTCTGAGCGTCTATTAGGTCAATTCCGTAAGCCTGGAGAAATGATGAGTAAATATACTCAGCGTCGTACTTCAAGCTAAAGAGACGATCTCCTCCCTCAGATTGGCTCCTAGAGCGTATCTTGCTTTTGATTGGGTTCCCTGCCAAATCTAGCACTGGTGCTGTGTCTTTAGCTGGAATAATTCTAATATGCTCCTCAAATATCATCTTAAAGATTGCTGTAGCTTGTTCAGGAGTTAAAGCCTGAGTAAAATCTACATCGGTCAAGATTTGAATAGCCAGGAAAGGCTTGTAAAGCTCGTCAATGTCATCATCATTGATCAGCTCCACCACTTTCAAAACCTTGTTAAAAGCGATATTCATTGGATACACATCATCACCAAGGACTAACTCATCTGTCAATTTCCTTGATAGGTCCAGCATGTCAGTCACCTAGATATTTTTTGAGGGCATCTGTATTGTTGCGTTTCTCCCATTCTGAGATAACCCCTGTGATAGCCTCAAGCAAGTAAGCCATAGTATCGACAGTCGAGCCGTTAGAGAAATCATAGACCTTGTTATAAGCGTCTTGGTCAAACAGCTCTGTCCATGACCCTTTTACCAAGTCTTGTAAAGTTTCAAAGGCCTTACTGTCTTCTGTGTTGGCTAGTTTTTCGCCGTCTTTTTTGAGCTTTTTACCAACTGACTCCATTTTGTGGATGTTTTTGTCATTGGCTACAAATTCAAGCCTGAACTCTCCAAAATCAACAGGGATGACATTGTCACGTTTCTTAATTACTACCATTTGTTTTCTCTCCTACTAATTTTTTAAAATCAAAAATAAAAAGGGGAGCCTGTTCACTCCCCTAGATCAAATCATCAACCGACTACAGCAGACTGTTTAGGCGCCACATTCCAGCTGATAGTGCACTTAAAGGTCTCATACTCAGACGCATCTCCGCCTCCAATTTGGATACCTGAGACAGTAGCGACTCCGACATATTGAGTTTTGCCATCAGCGTCTACCACTTTAAACCAGACATTACGGTCATCTCCAGTTTTAAAGCGCATAGCTGCAACAATTGCCTGAGCTTCATCCTCTTTGATGTAATCGCCCTCAAAACTGTAACCACTCTTAACAGACGTCACTACAGTTTTTTTGGTGCCGTCGCCGTTGTAGTATGCAATGTCATCTGTATCCTCGTCATTTTCAGCCTCGGCGGTTTTTACTCCGTCCGCAAGCCATTTCCAGGCGTCATTACCTGGCTCAGTAGCTGGTGCTGTTGGTAACCATGGCGCAAGAAAGTGTTTGCGTTTGGCGTTTTTCATTTTTGGCATTTAGTTTCCTCCATTTGTTTCAAGTTTTGCCGTTACATCTAACATGTAAATATAAAAACCTTGCTCATCACGGTCATTTAGGAATGGCTGTGATACTTCAAGGCCTCTGAATTGATATGAATTATTTTTGCTAGGTAGTTCCAGATTAAAATCGGCGAGAGCATGATTGATGGCCCACAGGATAGAGCTTGTCTTCTGGTGATCAGTCGTTTTGATTGCCACCTCAAATACAAGGCTAATATCCTGCTTACCGTTCATGTACTCTGTTAAAATCTTCCCACCTGGCAAAGGATAAAGGACTAAATCCTCCCTCTCTGATAAGTAATCTAGCTTACAAGTCAGAGGGAGGTTTAGTGTGTTGATGAAATCTCTAAGGACTTCTGAAAAATCATTGTTATTCATGCTTTTACTCCCATTGCTCTTAGACCCGTTTTCTTCCAATCATCAAGATATAACGCTGAGGCTTTCAAGTCCCACCGCTTGCCTGTTCCAGGAGTCGTGTACTTCTTAAAGACAAAACTCCTATTCTTGTTATAGCTCGATCCGTAGAATTGAGCTCTAGCGTAAGGTCCAGGATATTTAACCCCATCCTTAGTAGCCTGACCGCTACCACTTAAGTCTCCACTCTTTCGAGGAATAAAAGGGGTAAAGTCAGTCAACATTTGATTAGCGATAGCTAACTTCCCCTTAGCTAGTGCCTGTGGGGATACCTTTTTCTCAATACCTTTTAAATCAATCTTGACAGATACGCCTATTCCCATCAGATACACTCCACTTCATAGCAAAATACTTTTTGTTTGTGTGGATAACTGACAGGAACCACAGAGGTCACTCTGTACTCACGTTCTCCGTCGTTAATTATGGCATTTTCAAAGGTCTTGTCTAAGACGATAGGACAATATTTAGGGTACACAAATAACGTGCTAGGCTTGGACTCTTTACGGTTGTTCTTCGTGCCTTTCACTTGATACTGTCTGTCAAACCTAACAGTTCTAAGGGTCACTGGGCTCTCAAATACTTCTTTACCCCATCCGTCTTTTTCTCCTGTGGTTTTCTGAATTGTTACAGTATCAATCAATAACCGTTTATCAATGTCTGTCATAACCTACCCCCCTAAAGCCAAATCCTGCCGATTTCAGAGTATTCAAGGCGTCAAGCGATAAGTTATACCTAGCACTTTCTAAAGGCTGGTTAGATGAGTTCTTGTAGGTGATATGAGTACGCCCTAGAACCACAGTAGAGACTGATTGCTTATCATCAGCCGTAGTGATCCCACTAGCGTCCAAATATGCTATCTGGAAAGCCGTAGCCAGTTTGACAGCTTGCTTTCTGTGCTTAATCTCTTTTTCAAAATCTACAAAGCTGTAGAAATTGTTAAGAAAGAGGTTGATAGCAATCTCTGCCCTCTTTAGTAGCTTTTCAAACTCCTCAACTTCATCAAAACCAAAGTCCTTAAATTCATCTTTTGTTAAGTAGGTCATGACTTTACCGCCTTAAATTAAATAATCTGGATTCTCAGAAAGCCCTGGGATTACATCTGAAGTTGGTTCTTGAGATGGGACAACTTGCTCGATTTCTTCTAGCCAGTTGTCTCCATATTCCGCAAGTGTCTGTCTATTAATTTCATCCGCTTCAGCAACTGTCATTTCATACGCATTATTTGCATCAAACTGCTGCCCTGTTTTTGCCATAAAAAAGTTTGTTTTAGCTTTAAATGTAGCCATTTATTTTATTCCTCCACTTCGTATCCTTGATTTTCAAAGGCTGAAATCATAATCGGGTCAGATAGAGTAAACGTTACTCCATCTTTTTTCAATGTTTTTGGATCTTTTACTTCTGGCTCCTCTTCAGTTTCTTTAGATACAACCAAAGTCTCTTCAATGTTAGAATCGTTCATTTTTATCCCCTTTCACTAAGCTGATTTGTGAACGTAGATAGCTTTCTTCTTGTTGTCAAGAACAAAAGCGTCGTAACGGATACGCCCCTCAACGAGCTTGCCGTTAATTCCTGGTGGGTTATCGTGGATCTTGTAGTCTTCCAACTTAATAGGAGATGGAGTAGCCACAGGATGAGCAATAATAAACTCTACATTTTGTGGCAATCGTGATGTAGGTGTCAAAACTACTGGTAAGCCGTCAATCATACCTACTTGACCATTGATAGTAATTTCTTGACCAAGGTCAGAGTTTTTCACAAAGGTTGGGTCAAGTTTGATAAGTTTGTAGAATTTAGGAGATACATGCAAGATACGACCAGCTGTTGGGACGAAGGCGTCAGTTAGTTTAACCTGACCATCAAGCACAAGCTCGTAGGCGTTTGTTTTAGTTACTGAACCAGTAGCAATATGATCTGTATCTGCACCAGCTACGATTGTTGCAAAACGGTAAGTATCAACTTCAGGGATAACGACCTCTGACAACTGACGTGCAAGGGCTTTTCCTGCCTCCATAGTGCCATTTGTGTCTTGCTCAGATTTCTTGTCAATCGTAAATGTGAAAGAACGGTCTTTCTTCATTGTCATAGTTTGAACTGCATTCCCAAGCTCCTCAGCGTCACCGTAACGGTTTTGCCCAGATGTCTTGTAGTCATTCATTCCTGTCGTAGGGATAGAGTAGACCTTGACTGTGTCAACTCCAAGGAAATCAAAATCTTGGTTGATGATACCAGTAGATAGGGCCTCTTTAGCAAAGCGCTCATCTACTTTTTCATCAAATTTAGCTGCGTAATTTACTGCCATGTGTAATATTCCTCTTTTCTTTATTTTTGGTTTTATACGCTATCAAAGCCTGCAAATAGGGCTTTGTCCTCTGCGCTTAGATGATCGTATCCAGTTTCTGCTGGTGGATTTCCGTGCACAGAGATATTAGGGTTAGGCTGCTTGTCCTCAGCTTGGAATAGGTAAGGGCTTGACTCTTTGAGTGAGTTGATTGTGTCCTCTAACTGAGGTTTTCCATCTTCTCCTAGCTCGATTTTTTCTAGGTCAATGAATTTCATCAAATCCTCTGAGTTGTAAGCTCCTACGTCTTTTAAAGCAAGGGCTACAGCGTTTGTTTTAGTGATATGAGCAAGGTTTGCCTCACTATCTAGCTTGTACTGGTCAAATTGGGCTTTTAGTTCTTCAAGCTGTTGTTTGCTTTCAGCGCTAGCTCCCTCTTTGGCCTGTAGATCATTGATAGCTTGGGTTTGTTGCTCAAGCTGTTGTTTTAATGTGTCGTTTTCGGCTTGTAGTTCCGACTTGGCTTGTGACTTGGCATTTTCAATACCTGCACCGTACGCTTGCATAATATTGTCAATGACAGCCTTGTCCTCGATACCTGCCTCAACTAACATTTCACGTTTAAGACTCATGTCTTAACTCCTCCTTTTTTACGTCACATGGACAAATTAAGACAGTTTTACGCCATGCTCCAGGGCAAAATAAAAAACCGTATGGATTTCCATTCGGTTTATAGTGGTTTATAGCAATTTATTGCACAATAAAAGCGCCTAGATTGTTCTAAGCGCTAAGTTTTACTAACTGTTTTGCCTTTTTATAGTAAGGTGTTAGGAAATTGATAAATCCTTGCTTATCACTTGGGTCATGTTCCTCTAAGAACATCATCAGCTCAAAGTCATTGAGAGCGTCAAACATTTCAGGGTTTTCATTGTCCCAAGCCTCAGCAAAATCCTCATCTTCTCCAAAAAGGGAGTTAAACTTAAAGGAGAAATCCCAAAAATTATCAATCTGACCACTAACTGCTTGTTCTAGCATGTCTAATACTTGTTGACTGTATTTCATAATGGTTTAAATCCTTTCAGTTTTTTACGTTTCATCATAGTTACTACAACATCTGTATCAGGCTCAGTGATGTAGAGGATACCGTTATAGTACCTTGCAAGTCTGCCGTTCTTCTCTGATACATAGTTAGGAGGTAGAGAAAAAGCTGTCTTTACTGTTTCATAATTGTAGGTAAATGTGCCGTCATTGCGCCTCATACGTTCTATGTAGCGTGCTATTGCATGATCTCCAAACACTATACCATCATTCTTGAAATTAAAGTAAACCTCCACTGCCTGTTGTTTCTGCTTGTCTGACAGTTTCTCTTGAATGTCCCCCTTGAAATAATTGACAATCCTATTATCATACCTCAAGGAGTCTTTTTCTAATCGACTCAACGACTTGAAATCACTATAAGACTTGGGTGCTTTATTTCCCAAATTTTGTAGTATTTCAGAATACTCCTTTTTAGAGCGTTTGTCAATAGTTTTGTATAACTTTTGAACAGCGTCATCATTATAGTAGTATTTCTCTCTAGCATAATCACGATGTAGGAAAGAGTGCTGTTTGAGATAGTCTCTCATGGCTCCCTGTTGGATCCTAACCTTGCTCTTATACTTTTCTATCAGCTCCTGGTCACCTAGTTTCTCTGCAACGTGTAGAAATTCCTTAGACTGTCTGATAGAACGCTCCAGGGCTCTCTGTTTGGCCTGTACGTTTGCGTTTTCTATCGCTTGCTCTGGAGTCAAGTCTCTTAACTCGTCAGGCAAATCAGGCTTGTAGTTAGCCCCCGGAATGTATGGTGTCATCTCATGAGTACAGTTAATACCCTGACAGCCTCCAGCATATCCATAGCCGTAGTCTGATAGCGCCAAAATACGCTCCCCTTTTTCCGTCCTAGCAACTCCAGTGGTTACAATCTGATGTTGCAAAGGAGCGCACATCTCTCTTGCTGTGGCCTTTTTGTGATAGTAAAAGGTATCTATCCCCAACTCCTCAGCTGGAGCCATTCTGACTTCACGATAGACACGCCAAGCCGTCGATTTGATGACTTGCCTAGCGTATGTGTCAGCTCTCCAGCGTTTACCTTGGCTATCAGTAAAGCCATAAAAACCTTTCTGAGCCCATTTCATGACTGTATCAGAGATAGCCTTGTCTGAGGTGCTGAGCCCTGTAACAACCTTGGCCACGCTCTCCTGGACTATGGACTGATAAACCTTTCTGACACTCATTGGTAGAGTGGTATTGATGAGGTTGTCTATATCTCCCATAGCTTGATTGACATAAGCAGCTAGATTGGTCTGAATGATAGAGTTGCCAGCAAAGGAATCTCCACCAGTAGCCTCTAAAAGCTGTTGTTTGGTGTCTTTATAGATTTTGTAACCCTCATTTTGGATAACATGCCTAAGTTGTTCCTCAGCAAGCCCTGAACGATCAGAAATGAGCTTGAGGTTATCCTCGTTGAGGAGGCCCATCTCATTCATTTTCTCAAGTTGCCAAATATAAGGGTTGTCCTCAAGACTAGCAGAGCCACGCTCTTTGATACGGTCTATAACCTGGTCAAATAGATCCAGAGTAAGCTGATGATAGATGTCTGCAACCTGACTAGCGTCAAGCATTAGCTGCTCATCATTGAGCTTGATTGGTTTCTTCTCTTTCATAAGCTCTTGTAAGTCCTTTAGTTATTAGCCGGCTTGGGCTTTTTATTCCAAATAAACGCCTCAGCCTATCAATTACCATATATTTCAACATCTTCATCACTCCTGCCGTTGTTAGCCTCGCCAATAGCATTCCCACTGATTTCAGCTTTGATTTGTCTAGCTTTTTCAGGCGTAACATTGAGCACCTTTTCAATGGCCATGACATCCGTAGCAAAACCAGCATTTACAACCTTAACCCAGTAGTCCAGCTCAGCATTTCGGTCTGTAAAGACTCCATCATCAAGGTTAATGCTGATTTTATCCATTTCAGGGATATTCCCCTTATAAAGACCGTAAGCCTTGCCTAGCTCTAACATTGAGATAATGAGCTCTTTCAGTGACTGCTCTACTAAACTGACAATACTGTTTCTCATCTGATAAGTGTCTGAGTTCTCTGATACAACCTCAGTAGCTGTTTTCAAGCTCTTACCATCAAAGGTAAAGGTACCAGAAGACACTCCTATCTGCATTTCAAAAATCGCCAGGGTCTTATTGATAGCCTTGATATAGTCATCTGAGCGGATAGGCGTTGTAAGGTCTGTAATGCCTACACCCTTGTCCATATCTCCTGAGTCAATCTGTTCATAGACATTACGCCCAGCCTCAAACTCACGCTTGACTGTGACATTCTCGCCCTCCTGATTGTACTCAACTTTAATCATCTGACTAGGGACGGCCACTCTGCGCTGGCCCATCTTAATCTCCCACATAAACTCGTCATAGGTCGTATTAAGAAAGTCCATTGTAGTCTTGGCATTATCAAAAATAGACAAGCCAAGGGCTGAGTTAATATCTTTGTTATTCATCCCTGGGGTCTTCAAGTAAGTAAAGAGAGGACGACTCAAGCCGTTCAGGTCTACCACTTCCTCAAGATCCTCATAGAGGTCTGACAGAGGTACCCTAACACCTACAATGTTCTTATTATCAGACTTGTAGAGCTCGTTAGTGACCGTGTACTTGTCATCCTTGCCCCATTCGTGCAGTTCAATCAGCGTGTAAAACTTCTGCTTGTTACCCTCTGACTTGATTGTCTTAGTGATAATAGCAGCGCTAGAAACATCCTGTGTGTTGTTTTGCAGAGGCAAAAAGACAGGCGCTTGAATGAAAGAGACTCTTACCTTGTCTCTATCGACGTATGGCCTCATAGCCAAGCCCCCCAGCGCCAAACCACTCTCTAAGTAACGCTCAAAGTTCTTGACAAATCTGTCATCTTGTAGCTGTTTCTGAATGAATTTATTAGCGTCTTTGTCATCTAGCTTGATTTCAGCCTGTTCATTAAACACTAGGCTTGCAATCTTCTTGGCTGCTGTACGTCCAATAGGCAGATGGTTGAAAGCTCGTTTTTGAGGCGTGTTATTGCTGTCAATGTAGTCAATCTGTGGATAATGTCCTGCATAATACTTGAGATTTTCCCTAATGCGGTCATACTCTGCGGATGACACTGCTATTTTAGGGTGATCAGTGATATTCGTTAAGTTCTGTGTCGTCATCACATACTTGCTCCTTGTGAAAAAATTCTTGATAGTCTGTACTATTCCCATTGTTAGCTCCTTTAGGCTTTTAGTCTTAGCTCTCTAGCGTTGTCTAGGACAAAATACTTGAACTCGTCCACCGTGTGGTCATCTTCCTTGATGACTTTTGGATCATCAGTATTAAGTGACTTGTCATCATAGCGGTACATCTTATGCTCCTCTATGAATACCTTGTTATTTTCTGTATCAAGGTAGTAGAAACGCCCCTCAGCTAGTAAGCTAATAACCATGTCTATCATGGTCTGGTTTTTCTTCTTAGCCACAGGGTGCCAGCGCTCACCATAGTCTTTGAAATATTGGTTTCTCAAAGCTCCCTCCGCACTATCAATAGTCATTTTTAATTTAGGTACTCTGTAAGTCTTCATGACCTTGTCTATAAAGTCATGTATCATCACAGAGAGCTCACTAGGCGCCTTTTTGATGGTCTTACCAGCTGGACTATAGTAGAACGTATCAAGTAAGATAACATTACCCTTGGCAGTGAGGCCGTAAGCTCCACAGGCCGTTGCTGACTGTTGGTGTCCTGTATCTAGGGCAAATGATATACCTATCACTTTATCGTTGTCAGGGAGGCTTTCTAATGGCTTAAAATAGCTCATGTTATAAACATGATTACCTAAACCGACTACCTCGCCTAGATACATCCATCTGTAGTAGTCAGGGTCCGTCTCCTTGTATCGTTCTATCTTGTCTTTCATCTGCTTAGACAAAAAACCTAACTTGTCATCAAGGTAGGTGCTGTGATGTATCATGTAAGTTGGGTCACTAGCTTTCTCAGCAACCCACTCATTTATCCAGTCATAGGGATTTCTCGGAGGGTTGTATGTGAAATAGACTTTGACCTCTTTGCCATTCGGTAGCTCTTGACGGATGAAAGTATCCTCAACTATATCAATGTCTTCACGGCCTGCGAACTCAGCCAATTCCTCAAACCATACGGCCATTACATAGCCTTTGGCTATCTTCTGGGACTTGAGTTTCATTGGATCGTCTACACCGTAAAAATAAAATGCTGTACCTGTCTTCTTGTGGGTGATTTGTAGGGGAGATTTCCCAAACTTGAACTGATTAGCTATCCCCATCTCATAAATGGCCCATCTTATCTGCTCATACACTGACATCCTCAAGTACTTACCTACCTTGCGCAGGACTACCACATTTCCCATAGGGTCATTGATAAAGTCATTTACAAGGTCAATGGATACCACAGAGGACTTAGTAGAGGCACGTCCACCCTTTAGCACTATGTGGCTCTTGAGTGTGTAGAGGACTTCATCAAATACTGGGTTAATCAGTTTCGCTAGGTTCAGTATTGCCATTATACTCACTCCTATCAAATGTAAATCCAGTAATGACTGTATCATCCTCATCATTGGAGCCTAGCTGAGCTTTGAGATTATCAATCCTCAAGCGTTGCTCCTCAGTAACGAGAGGGGAACGTGTGAGCTCGTCGTAGGTCTTAATCATGCTTTTAAGCTCTGATTGAGCCCTTGCCATTGCAGCCAACGCCTTGCCTTGCTTATCCCATGCTGTGTGGACTTCATAGCTTGCTCCACCTTTAGCTGTACTAGCAATCAGCATAGTATTAGTATCATCAACGTCCTGCACATACAGAATGCGCTGAGCATGCAACAGATTGGCGTAGGTCAGCGTGATATTTTCCCAAAGGATGTCAATGGGCTGTTTTTCTGAAAGCTCTTGCGCTATCTCATATACCTCTTGAGGTAGATACTTAGCAAACAGTCCATGTTTTAGGGCGTTTTGATTGCCTATACTTCCGCCTTTGCTGTTCTTATTGCCTTTCGGCGCTCCCCGTGTTCGTTTGGTAGTACTACTTTTGTTTTTTGTAGTACTACATTCGCTCCATTTGTCTCTTAACTTCCAAACTGAGATAGTTTTTTCAGGCACGCCCAACATTTCACCAAGCTTGCGGTTAGTGATGTTTCCGTTATTCTGCTTATAAATCTCAAAAGCTTTATCTCGGTTTGGGTCTCGTGCTCTGCCCAACCTATTACCTCCTATTTGTCCGTTTTGTAAATCAAAAAAGCCACTCAAAGAGTGACTGTATGCGGTAAGTGGGTGCCTCCCCCACCAGAGCCTTATATAGCGCTACTTTATCTCTGTCCTACAGGTTAATCAGCCTAAATCTAATTACCGCCCTGTACCCCTATTGTGATAGCTACTCACAGAGACACAATTGGAACGACAGGACTCGAACCTGTGACGTCTCAATTCCCTAAGCAGGACTTAATCCGTCTACCATATATCCATTAACCAGCTTGAGACTACTGCTTTAAACGAGTGACTTTTGATAACTTATAGTTTATTATCTTGTCCACAAGTATTCCTACTTGTATCACTCATGCACGATTGGTTAGACCAATCACTCCTTACATCACAAACTACTAAGCCATTTTTCAATTAACGAAGACCCCGCTAAAAGTCTAAGCTGCTTTACTCTTTGACTTTACTCTCATCCTTGCGAGACTTGAGCAGGCAATCTAATTGCCGAAGTACACTTTCGTTTATGACGGGCGATGACTTTTGCTTTTTGAGTTTTTTCTATCTTGAATAGCATTAAATATAAAAAATCATCTTTTATCTATCACAGACACGCATCGCCATGTGTTTCATTCTCTTTTGAAGAACAAAATGCACAGCGCCTGCTTGTTATCGATTGTTTTGCGGACAATCGACTCACCTTACATACTTTTGGGAGGCACCCAATTTTTGTAAGATATGGTATTAAGCTCTTGTTGCACCTCGAACCAAATACCTCTTTCCTCTTATGGACTCGTCTCACAGTCAAACTGCCACATTTGTATTTCCTCAGCACCTTGCCGTTGGAATCTTTCTGCTTTAACTTCGCCCACCTATTCCAAAACTGAAATAGTTAAGATTAAATTGCTTAGATTGACCATTGCTGGCAGGATGTTTGATAGATTTAAAAACATCCTTTTCCTGAGTTACCACAGATTATCTAGGCTAAGCCCTAAAATGCAAGCAGACTACAGACTTGCGTGTTAATTAGAAATTACTTTTTTCTTTTTTTGTTTTGTGTAGTCTTTTTTGCGATATTAAAACATCCTACTCTATCGCCACTGGTAACCCAAGCCAGCAGTTTTTCAGAAGCTTTTCTAGGTCGTTGCCTAAGGTGCCTTTGCTTTAATTCTTGATACTACCATTCTAACAGATTATTGTTACAGTGCACATCAAGATTATTTTGATTAACACATATTCTCAAGATATTCTCAAGATAACTCAAGAAATTCCAAATTATTCCAAAATTACCTCCAGCTCTTCAATAGCAACCTTACGCATGCTGTAATACGAGCTCTTGCTGATTGATAACTTATCACAAATATCCTCGATATACATTTTAGTAATATATGTCATTCTTAGGATTGCCCTGTATTTTGGATTTTTAAGCCTGTTGATCATTCTACCTAATTCAAGCTTTCTGTTGATAACCTCTTTAGTATCCTGTTCTATAGCCTCTTTCATTACTACAAGCTGAGTATAGACGTCATCAATTTTTCTAGCTTGACCACCTTGGACTTTGACATCCGTCCATTTAGGACTTGAGAGCAAACCTGCCTCAAGCTCATTGATTTCATCTATACGGCTTCGGATGTCCATGTCCAGATCCTGCAACTCTTTCAAGAGTTCTTTAGCTTTGTTCACTCTCTGTCTCCTTTGTGATATAATAGTCTTTGCGAGAACTATTAGCTGAGACAGAGAATGTCTTGGCTTTTTAATGTGCAAATTCGCTGACCAGATCACAGATAAAGAGATTCCAATCAGATTCTCTAAAGGTCAAAAACCGATCTGCGGTCAAATTTCTAAGCCTTTTATAAAAGAGTATTTTTAGTTGGATTGACTCACCAGCACTCAGTAAGATATCAGAGAAACGACGTACTGAATGCACTCTATTTCCGTATCCAGAAATATCTAAATGTATTAATATTTCTGGATATGAACGTCCAACACTAGCTTCAACTTCGAACTCAACTTTAACTTCTTCTACAATTGGAATCTCGTTAAAAATTGGTCGTGCAGAAAACAATGGCGACGAAGTATCTTGCTTTTTTCTTCTTCCTAAATACGGATATTTTTTTGGTCTCATAATCTCACCTCATCTCCAACCCTCAAAGATTCGTAGCTTGTTTGCGTGACTACGAAAATGCCGTAATTTTGTACTGTGATAGTATACATGTCTCCAATCTTCTCCTTTTGTAAAACTCTGCCTTTGATTTCTGCTCCTTGATTGTCAGCTTTATAGACGATAATTGGGCGCTTTTCTTCTAATTTCTTAATATGGATACTCTGCCAAATATTCAATCCAGCAGACAATAATATCCATATAACTATAAATCGTTTCAATCTGTGACCTCTTTTTCTTGTATTGTGTCCTACTTCTAAAAAATATCAATTTTAGCCGTTTTTAATTCCAATATAACGTCAAATCTAATACAGTTTATTTTCTTAGTCATGTCAACCAAATCCACGTTAGGCTTGAAAAAATCGCTATAGACCAAGCAACGGTGGCAAATATCGTCTAAAGCCACTTTGGTTGCATCATCAAGAGTAAAGACTTGATTCACATTAAAAATAAAATCTCTAATGTTATCAAGCGCTTTAACGCTAATAACGTTGTTCTGCATATCCTTGTTAAAAACTTGGGTGCTTTTGACAAATTCAATGATTTTATTTTTAGTCACTTTGTCTTTCATTTTTCCACCTCCTCAATTTTATTCTCTAACTTATCTTGTGACTTTCTAGCTCACCGAATTCACGCCCTTGGTTCACGAAATACGAACCAATAAGGATCGCATCTGCCTCGTCGTCTTTGACATTCAGGTTGAATCCGTCTGAAACCTTAGCAACAGCCTGTATCTTCATTGATTTCTTACTTCGGTCTTTGTAGCTAAATTTCCAGTACTTGCGCCAGGTCGACACGTTCACGAAGTACACATTGTCAGCAATCAGTCGACCAAGGATGATACCTGTCACAATTCCGATGCTAATCATAGATTGTTGATTTGGTCCCATAACCGAGTTTTTCTCGACCACAATCGATTCAAAATGGCAGTCGTGTTTCTGGAGCGCTCTAGATTGAATCGCTCGCAGTTCGCTAGCCATGAAGCGCCCACGTTCAAAGAATGATTTGCTTTTATGCTTTAAGACACCACTCTGGACAAGGTCAGAGCCGTAAAATACGGCCCATCCTGTCGCAGTAGTTGAAATGTCTAACGATAATGTCAGAGATTTCATTGCAACTCTCCCTTGATTCCACAAAGGTCGAAGAGATTTCGCTTGTTGTTCTCGATGAACTCGAAGAACTTCTGAAGTTCGGCCAAGTGGCGTTTCTCCCTCTTGACTCCAAGGCTCGTATGATACTCTGTTGGTGTTTTCGGTGTTACCCTGATGTCTAGCCAATAAAGAGGCTCGAACACGTCGCCACTTGTGTCAAGAGAAGTGTCTGCGTCCGTATTTCTGAAATGCATCTGCATATCATATTCAATTTTGTTTGTAATCGTGATGTTCTTATCTACGATTTCTAGTGTGATACTTGTTCCTGGGATGTCGATTTTATTTAGCATTTATTTTTCTCCTTTATGCTACTTTTTTTACTAATTTCGTTTGCTTCATCCATTCTCTGGCTATGTCCCATACTTCAGCTGGTACATCTTGGTTATATTTGCCACGAAATTGAGCTATCTTCCCCTGCCTTACTTCGAGTGTGTAAAGAGGTTTTTTAGGTTGATTTGATAGACGGACAAACACTATTAAGGTATTCCCTTTAAAATGCTTGTCTGTGTATGAGCTTACGCAGTGGTGTAGCTTCTTGCCCTCATAGATAAGCTCGGCCACTTTTCTAGGGACATGGAATGCGTATCCCTGGATGGTCTTATCCATTCCTTCTCTGAGTTTAAATTCAGCTTCAAGTTGCTTGCGTTTCTTCTTATCTTCCAGTTTTTGTTTTTCTTCGACGAATTGATTGTATAATCCGACTGTGTGATTGTGCATTGCCGTAAAATCCTTTGGTACAAGCATAGCATCACCTTCAGGCTCAATGCCCATTTCTCGTAGCATCTTGAGATAGTCAAGGTATTCATTGAAGTCAATATGATTCTTGATAACCCAATTCTGAAACTTATTGATCCCGATACCTTTCGGTATGTGCTTGATATCGTGGTAAGTCAGATAAGACTCAATGCCAGGCACTAGTTGGCCGTTCCGTTCTTTTAATCGACGGCTCAATTCAAATTCATTGAAACTACGATTCGAGTTCTTAAAGAATTGTTTGTTCTTTTGAAGCCATCTGCGGTTCAAGGTTCGCATATCTACATTTCTTGTAAATCCAATTCTGTAATCTGGATACATGATTTCGTTGGCTAATCTATAAGCATGAATTTTCTGAGCAAATTCAATTTCAAACTTATATTTGTAAAGCCGTTCAATTTCCCAATAGTAAATATTCCCGAACTTCAAATATTTGAGTTCAGATACCTTTTTAAGTTTTTCAACCCAGTTGTTTGGATAGAATATATTACCTGTATAATATCCTCCGCTAAAGAAATTAGCGAAAAGATACGGATAAAATTGTCCGTTGTAATCTTGGCCAATCTTCACATGTTTGTCATTTTCGAATCGCTCCAAATTTGTAAAATGCCAATCGATAAATTGTTTTCCTTCAACCAACTTCGACCTGAATTCATAAGATTGTATTTCGATACGTTTCGAAGTGCTGAGAATGATAGAGAAAAAGTAAGTCTTGTCATAAAAAGTGAGCCGTGACGACTTTATCAGTCGCTTTTCAATACAATGACCAAGATTCAAATCTGAAGCAATTATGGTCTTGTCCTTATTGGTCCATTTGTACGTTGTGATTTGCGAATAGCACCAGCTCCAGAAGTTTGCAGGTGGTTTCAATCGTCTATCAGCTTCTCGCTTGCATTGTTCGTTGATCTTGCTCATGCTAATTCTTCAAAAAGGTCCAATTGGCCTTCGACTACTCCTTTCTCCTTCTTAATTTTAGGTTTCTTGATGATATCATCGTCTGGACCAGCGCCTTTTCTAATTTTGGCCACGTCAATCTTCTCTTCTTGAGAATTCTGAGGTTTTTCTTTCTTGATAGATTCGACTGGTACCTGTTCAATGTTGGATACTTGTGAATTTGAAATAAAATAATCTCGAATCCATCCAAAAACAGTCTCATCATCGATACAAGCCACTCCGTTTTCAGCGAAGTTTCGAGCTTTTTCTTTCGCATATTTTAGAGCGCATGTCAGAGAATATCGCTCTTTTAAGATGCCTTGAAATAGTTCTTCATCTTCCTGGTCACAAATCCAGTTATGAATGCGATCAAGTGCGATATCGTGTGGTTTATTTAATTCCTCTAGCAACTTGGCCAGGGCTTTTTCTTTGATTTCATTCATGTTATTTCAAAAAAATGCGACTGCCTTTGTGATAATTGGCTAAATACGGGCAGTCGCTCGTCCAAGGTCACATGACCTTCATTGACGTTTTCTAGTTCGCAGTTTTACAAGAATACACGGCTTGTTTATTTTTGAGTTGTTTCCCAAAGAGATAGATCATCAAATCACCTCCACACGCTGGCTCAAAGCTTTTGTTTTGCAGTATTCACAATGGCCGCATGGCTTTGCCTTCTCTTCGCCTCGCTTGACCTTATCAAGATGCTGAATCAGCATAGACAGCTCAGTCAGCTCATAGTCGAGTTTTTCCTGCGATTGGAAAACAATCGCCCGGGTATCAGGCGTCGACTCTTTCGTCACTGCGTAAATAATAGGGGTGAACTCTTTGCCGTACTGATTTTCCAGCATCTTCTTGTAAGCAGCCATTTGAAGGACATATCCCCAAGCCTCGAACCAGCGGACTTGAATATTTCGTCCGCTTGCTTCATCCTGAACCCAGACCATACTATCAATGTCAGATTTCGTGGTCTTAATATCCACGAAATACCCTTTTTCAACATTGAGGCAGTCAATCTTACCTTTGAATTCCACTCCTTCGATTTCGCCTGTGACAGCAACCTCTTTCTGACCGACATAAAACTCCATAAATTGCTTGTCGGCCTCCAGTTGCTCAATCATGCGCTGGCCGACCAAGAAGTCAGATTTTAACTGACCTTTGGTCTTTCCGGCTTTTGAAATCATGACATCTGTGTTTTCATCCATAAATTTCTTATGTACTTCTGGACTTTCAAAATAGCTGTGGACCATGTTCCCGACCAAGAGAGCTGTGTTGTCTCTCTGGTCTTCCCATTCTCCTTCCAGCTCCGCTAACGCCCGTGCTTCGCACTCTCTAAATCGCTTATATTGCGAGATAGACCAGTAGCGACGTGCTGAAGCTGCTGAATAGTAGTCTTTACCAAGTAAATCCATTGTCATTCCATTTCCACCCTTTCAGCCTTGCTTGCCATTTCAGGCATTACTCGGACAATAATCCCTAACTCTTGAGAAATAGCCTTGAATTGCTCTTTGACTTGACGCATATTTTTTTCAGGGAAAATAATTTCCATATTTTGGTATCGATAACCATATTTTTTAGCCACATCATCAGAAGCCATATTTTGCGATTTTCGGCCTGTTTCTTGCTCTAGGGTATGATTGCCCCCTGAACTGCTTTCTGACCCAAATTCAGGATGATTTTGGGCGTAGAATTGACCCTGAGTATCTTGTTCCGCTTCTGCTTTAGTCCGTCTAAGCTCATCTGCATCTGCATGTAAGATATCGATAGTATCCAAAGCAGAGCGACCCTCTCTTAGCAAATCAACGTACTTTTCAGGGTTCAAATCTTTAGCTACCGCGATAGCAGTCATTTCATCAATACGCTTTTTTAGTTCGGTTTCCGCTTTAGTTCTTTCAGCTAATGCCTTATCATCAAAAATTGCCTGCAAAACATCAACAAGTTTCGCTCCCTGGTCATAACTGCGAATGTAGACAGTAGGTCCGAAACCAGCTTTAGCTGCCGCTTCTGTAATCTGGATAAGTCCAGCTTCACGTTGTTGCTTCTTAGTAGCTTCTTCTGCAACCAATCCGACAATCATCTTAGAAGTAGCTTGATTGATTCGCACATTATCGGCCATAAAACACTTCTTCTTGCTGAAATCGTCAAAGTAAATAGCAAATAATTTGATGTCAAGTTCTGTACCACTTTCTGCGATTGCAGATTCAAAAGCTTTTCTGACCGTTTCCTTTCGGGCTTCTGTTTCTCTCTCCTCAAACTCCCTGATTTGATTTTTAATGTCTGTCTGCAAAGTTTTGATAGGGTCTAATATGCTATCAACCCAAGCCTTTGCTTCGTCAAGAGGTTTAGAGTATTCTGAAAGCTGGTTTTTAAGTTCTTGTTCAATCTGACGCTGTACTCGTCCCAACTCGTCTTTTACTTTAATGTCATCTGATAAAGTTTCTTCTGTAACGATATAGCCAGTGTATTTCTTTTTATAAGACTCTAAAGCTTGCTCCAAAACTTCTTTGCCTTGGATTTCGATTTCAGCGGCTTTTAGAGTAAAACCAATCTCTAAATCTGTTACTGGAACGAGTTCTAGACTATCCGTTACATCTTTTAATTCTTCAACCATTTTAGAAATCCTCCCCTTCTAGCATGTCCATTTGACCATTTTCTGGCTCCTTATCAATTACTTCGCCTGTTTCTTCTGGAGCACCTAACAAATCAGATAGATTGTCGGATTCTGGAGGTGTGACATCCTTTGCTCTCTTCACTTCGTTTACGTTGGAATCTTCGTTATCGGCCATAATAGCTTCCTGTAACTCAATTGAGAGAGGAGCATACTTACTTAGAAGTTCCTTGATAAGTGTTTTTTGAGCCATGGCATCAAATTCGGTCTTCCAAGGAGTTCCTGGTTTAAAATCTCCAATCTGCTTGTCGTAGGTTTTAGAATATTTCTGAGCATGTGCTATGACTTTTTCTTTTTTCCAAAAAATCATCTTTCGAAATCCATTGATCAATTCCAAACTTGCAAAATATCCCTCAACCTCTCCGCTATCAACTTGCTCTTCTTTGAGGTGTAACGTGCCATAAACTTTGTCGTATCGCAAAAATTCCTCTTTGTAAACGATGTCGCAGTTTATGTTTCTGATTTGTCCACTACGTTGCGCCAATTGGATAAAACCTCTGTAACCCATTTGGAATTGCGCTTCGTTTATTTTTACCCAAGTGTTCCCGTGCTTCTCGCTTCTGTTATACGGTACTACGTATGCCATTCCAAGGCTTGGCTCAATCGGTAGTTTTAAAGTCGCTGCTTTCATGGCAGCGTTCATGATGCTTGTATTTGTAGCTTTAGCTAGGTGACTATTATTGTTTATAATCGACAACAAACTTGCAACGAACTGTGTCTCACTTCCGTCCAATACCGACTTAAATTTTTCTAACGCCGCTGGACTTTTGAATGCTTGTTGCGGTGTTAATGTATCGAATTTAGCTATTTCATTTGCCATTTTATTTTCTCCTTAAATTGTGTAAAGCTCTTCGCCTGTTTCATCATCACAAATTCCTAGACCGCCTAACGCTCTATAATTTTGTGCAACTTGGTTCCAGTAGCTCATGTTTTGAAAGTATGTTGATTCTGATATTTGCTCGTAACTCATTTTCTTCTACCTTTTTCTTTTAGTAATTAAACATTGTCCCACAGTATCCAGCATCTTCTAATGCTAATTTTCGAAAATAATGTAACATGTCGTTAATACTCATTTTTCTAACCATTTTCTCGGTTAGATACTCGCCGTCAGTTTCTGCTTTCATTTCCTCTCTAAGTTCTTGTTTCCATTTTTTGTAATATAATCGTTTTTTCATTTCTTTCTTCCTTTCGTCTTCTTAAGGTTCCAATTTTCACGTTTTATACGTCTATTTTCGTTTTGCAATTTTAAAATAATATTTTGTTGCTCATTGATAATTTCTCCGAGTTCTTGGCCAAGATGGATATATTCAGCTCGCCAATTATCGATTTCTGCGTGTAGTTCATGAATCATATTTCATCACCCACATATCGATACTGACCACATCCAACATAGATGTACTCGCTTGGGTCGAGTTCTTCTCGCTCTTCGGGTGGTTGCATCATATCTCTGTCATAATCAAACATGAGCATACACCTTTCCAAGTTCCAGAACTCGCTTCACATATCTGGCCTTTGACGTTAGCCCGAGATCCAGCAATTCGTTTTTTTCTTCATGATTGGCCAAAAGCCATACACGGTTTTCAAGTTCAATTCTAGTCATCTTCCTGCTCCACCTCTTCAATTTTCACTTCGCTATTTAGACGCTTCATCGCTTCATCTACCGACTTGCCGTCCAGAACATCCTTGAGCACGTGGCTCACATCGTGCATTGTTTGAGCCTTCGCCTTGCTTCTTTCAGTCTCTGGCATCAAGCCCATATCTTGTAGAGCTAGAAACGCAAGGCTGAAAGCGTTCATTTCTTTCTGAAGTTGTTTGATTTTTTTAATTGCTTTTAGTGCTTTAAACATATTGTTCTCCTTTTTCGATTTGTTCTTTTTCTTTGTAGATTGCCAATTCTTGCTTCAAATTGTAGATTTCTTGCTCGAAAGCAAAGCGACGTTTGCGCTCCTCAAATAGTTCTGTCATGAGTTCGACCGCTACCTCTCGCCAGTCAAGGTTAATTGATTTAATAACACCTTCGAGTCTGAGTTTTAACTTAGTAAGTAATTTCATTAAGCTACGCCCTCTTCGTTAGATTGCTTGTTTATGCCTAAAATAATGTCATAGTACGAATGACCGGCAGGGATGACATATCCTGTTAAGTCTTCAATGACTGAACCATCTGCCATGATGTTTACAATTCTTGGTTTCCATTCCTTTTTTACTGTTTTCATGATATAATTACCTCGTAACTGTTTTACTGAGTCCCTCAATGGAATTGCCGTTCCAGAGGGGCTTTTTTGCTATAATTAACTTATCCTAAACGAAAGGAGGATAAGTGATGAGTTTTAATCAAACTCTCGCTGATAAAATTCTTGAGTTTGCTGCGCTTGAGCCATCTATCCCAGTAGGTACAGGGCACGACTTCCACGCTCCAGAATTTGAGGAAGATGATTTCAAAGATACCGCCAAGCAACTGATTTCATCTGGTCAAATCACTGGTTTACTCAAGGAAGATTTCAGTGGTCTATTCATTGAGTTCAGACAGTAATGTTTGAACTCCTACAACTGCCATCATCTCATCTACATCAATAACATCTGGTGTAAATGTGACGGTGGCTTTTGGTTTTCCGTTCGCAGGCATTTCTAGTCTGAAGCCAGTGACCCCTCTGCCAAGCTCCCAGTCATTAATTTTTACTGAATAACCTGACGAATTAAGAGATTGACCTTCAGTAGGTTCTTGTTTGGGTTTAATACTTAGTTTTAATTGCTTCACGAGTACTCCTTTCCAATTCTGCAAAGTCCTAAAATTGAAATTTTAAATTTCTCTCTTTTATTTATTAAGAGAAGTAGGACTTGTTGTTAGTTAATATTTATTGTTATTTAATACTTGTTGTTAGTTAGTATTTATTAGTGCCTTATTTTACTGATTTGTAAAATACAGATTTGTAAAATACAGATTTGTAAAATAAGGAAATGTAACTGCTAATCTGTGGATAACTTTTGTAAAGCCTCCTCTAATCTCTGTAGCATAATTTCAAATTGAAAATCGGTAATTTTAACATCTGAGAAGAACCGAAAGACCTGAACTCCTTTTCCTCGTCCAAGACTTTTTTTAAAAGTTCTGAGATAACCGGCCTTCTCTATCTTCTTGAAATGTCTATCTACCATATCCCGACTTACACCTTTTCTTTTAGCTATCTCATCCGGATAGACTTGCCAGTTGGGGTGATTAGCTAAAATAACCATCATAATACCAACGGCTGTAAAATCCAGCGCAGGATCGTTGATAAAGCTATTACTAACAGCAGTATAATTTTCAGTTGCATTCTTGAAAGATAAATTGACAATCTAAATTTTTAAAATCTGTCATACAGTCTCCTTTCTAAATTTGGTATAATAAAAATAATAAAATGATTGGAGAAAAATTATGTTTAGATTTCAATTACCTAATGCTAAAGATTGGTTTTATTTCTATGGTGTCTCTAAGAGTGTCCACCCACTCGTAATGCTTAATCTACCTCATATAGCAAATAAGATTTTCCCTGGTATTGTTGATAAGAAATTATATATTGTTGATGCTGAAATCGTCGATGCACCGATGACATTTGCAGATAATCACATCATTTTTTTATCAACCGAAGGTTCAGACCTCTATGCCAGAAACGTTTACCAAGTAGCTCATGAGTTGTGCCATTTTTACATCAATGCCAGTGCTAAGCAGCGGACGATGTTTTGGTTCGAGGAAGTGATTTGTGAAATGACAGCTCATTATTTTTTAGAAGAATATTCAAATCAAAACATATGGGATAAACATTCAAGGAGTATGCCATATTTGCAATACAGTCAAGAAAGCCTACTTGATATTGAAGTCTTCAATCACAAAAGATTAGTAAAATATCAATCCGACGAAATCATTCATCTTATCCAAAATTATACAGACCGCCCTAAAAATAGATACTTAGCAACACTGCTACTCCCTATTTTTAAAGAGTTTCCGGCACTCTTTACAGAATTACCTAAATTAGCAAATCTGTATGGAATACCCGATTTTGAACTATTTTTAAACGCATGGCATGATGCTGTTGAGCGTGAAAATAAACCAGCCGTTCAAAAGATAATTGAAATTTTTTGTTAAACACCTAAATCCCCGGTCATAAGCTCATTCACTGGCAAACCCACAGCAAGACGTTCGTCGTTGTTGAGCGCCCTTGGGCCAACAGCACCTTTTGCAGAGCCTATACCATAATCAACGATTCCTTTGCCAGCAGATAAAGCTCCAATGATCTCGTCTTTAATCTCTGCTTGTGGTTCTAAAATTTTTTCAATTTCATCCACTTTTTCAGCAATATATGTTACAGTCCTCAGTATCTCGTTGAGGGCTGTTCTTTCTAGTTCATTCATGTTTACTCCTTTCTTATGTTGTTGTTTTCGAAACTTTCTTTCTAAAAAAATACTAGAAATCTTCCATTTTGATGTCTAGTAGTTTTGAAAGTTTGCTAGCTTCCGAAAATGTGAAATCACGTCCACGGTAACGATTGACTTTCATGTTAAAAGTTGACTTGTCCATATCCAACTGTTCAGCAATTTCTTTTTGTTTCATTCCTTTTGAAACAATAATGCTTTTTAAATTTAGATACGGCTTATCTAGCACCATTACACCGCTCATAGGCCTCTCCTTTCCAAGTTGTCGTTTTCGCAACTTTGTTTTATGGTTCTAGTATATACCAACTTTGTTTCGTTGTCAACAACTTTTTTTATTTTTTTAAAAAATGTTTGCGAAAACGAAACTTTTATAGTATAATGATTATTAAGAAATGAGGAAGTGGAAAAATGATTGGAAACAAAATCAGAGAACTTAGAAAGAAACATAACTTAACTCTTGATGAGTTAGCTAATAACTTAAATAATAGGTATCCTGATACTATGAACTTTAATAAAGGGAAAATTTCTAAATGGGAAAATGACAAAGAAGAGCCAAGGCTTTCATCAGTCAGAGTCCTTGCTGATTATTTCGACGTACCTTTAGATTATTTCAACGGCAATGAGGCTAAAATCTTGCCGATCTACAACAAACTAGAAGAACCAAGGCAGGAGAAAGTCCTTAATTATGCTAAGGAGCAACTTGAGGAGCAAGAGAACTCTAATATTATTTCTATGTTTGACAAGCCTCAAGAGGACGAAGACTACATTACTGATTATGTAGAGGGACTGGTTGCTGCAGGTCATGGAACATTTCAGGAAGATAATCTGCATATGGAGGTAAGACTAAGAGCTGAAGACGTACCAGAGGAATATGACACGATAGCTAAGGTGGCAGGTGATAGCATGGAGCCACTCATAGAAGATAATGACTTATTATTTATCAGAGTAGCTAGTCAAATTGATGTCAACTCAATCGGTATTTTCCAAGTGAACGGCAAGAACTTCGTCAAAAAGCTTAAAAGAGATTATGACGGTTCCTGGTACTTGCAAAGTCTAAATAGTGGATACGAAGAAATCCATCTGACAGAAAACGACGACATCCGTACAATCGGAGAGGTCGTAGATATTTATAAAGTGTAGGGGTTCTGAATTTGGGAAAAATAGAAAACCTTGCCCTACTATCCGAGGCAACCGAACGGCTTATAAGTTTTGTAAAAGATAATCCCCATTACCATAAATGTTATGGAATGGGGCAAAGTCTTTTGAATTATGTTGAGCAGTTAGAAAGAGACCTACATAAAAAAAGGCGTCGTTACAAGACATATGCTCCAGGAACTATAGTATATGTCCATTTTGGGATGAATTTTGGAGAGGAATTTTCAAAAACACATTATGCTATCACACTCTCTAAAAACGATAGGAAAGATAAGCGGACTATAACTGTTATTCCTTTAACGTCTAAACCAGGTAAAGATAAACTAAAACTTGATTTTGAATTTTCAAGAGAACTCTTTTATTTAACTTACGAATTAGCAACTACGTCTGCTAGAAAGATAAATGACGAACTCCTAGAGGAAATAAATTCCGTTTTACCTGATAATATTGCACCTATCACTGATATAACAGATATGCCTTACTTATTCGAAAACATAGATAAGTACTACGATACATTGAAAACTGTTTATCAGAAAAAGAAAAAATCTACTGAACTATTAGAAAAAGCTAACGAGCAAATGGATAGATTTCAGAAGAGTTTAGAGAAGACGACTTACGCAGCCTTAGATTGCATAACTACTATTGATAAAAATAAAATAGAACCACGAACATCAGAAATTGATGTTTTATCAGCTACAGTTATCGGAGATAGGCAACTGAGAAAATTATCGGACGCAATTAGCGAACGGATTATATTTGACAATTAAATAGAAATTTTGATAAAATACAGTTGGATTACCTAGATGAACTCATCTAGTGCAAAATACGGCAGGTAGCTCCTGCCTCGGTCACAGCTGTACAATAATTGTGCAGCTTTTTTGATTACACAAACAAAAAAAGCCCCACGCTCAAAGATTGGACCCAGAGAGCGTGAGGCTAGCGACAAGAAAAACTTTTCAAAAGATATTACCTTTTGAGATGTTTTCTTGTACCCATTTTATCATTTTTTAGGAAATTTTGAAAGAGGTACTACAATGAAAACTACAAATAAAGTAGCTATATATGTCAGGGTGTCTACCACCTCGCAAGTTGAGGAGGGGTACTCTATCGACGAGCAAAAAGCCAAGCTCTCTAGCTACTGCGATATCAAAGACTGGAATGTATACAAGATATACACTGATGGGGGATTTTCAGGAGCAAATACTGACAGACCAGCGCTAGAGGGACTTATCAAAGACGCTAAAAAAAGAAAGTTTGATACAGTGCTAGTCTATAAGCTGGACCGTCTTAGCCGTAGTCAAAAAGACACGCTTTACTTAATTGAAGATATTTTCATAAAGAATAATATAGCGTTTTTGAGTCTGCAGGAGAATTTTGACACCTCTACACCTTTTGGTAAGGCTATGATTGGGCTCTTGAGCGTCTTTGCTCAGCTAGAAAGGGAGCAAATCAAGGAACGCATGCAACTTGGGAAAATAGGACGTGCCAAGGCTGGAAAATCCATGATGTGGGCTAAAACATCCTATGGATACGACTACCACAGAGAGACAGGAACTATCACTATCAATCCAGCTCAGGCTCTGGCCATTAAGTTTATCTTTGAGAGTTACCTGAGAGGGAGATCCATTACAAAATTAAGAGATGACCTAAACGAGAAATTTCCCAAAGAAATTGATTGGAGCTATCGGGCGGTCAGAGCCATACTAGATAACCCTGTCTACTGTGGTTTCAATCAGTTCAAGGGAGAGATTTATCCAGGTAATCATGAGCCGATAATCACAGAGGAAGTTTATAACAAGACCAAGGAGGAACTGAAGGTCAGGCAAAGGACAGCAGCAGAGAATGTCAATCCTAGACCATTCCAAGCTAAGTACATTCTATCAGGTATCGCCCAATGTGGCTACTGTGGTGCTCCTTTAAAAATTATGTTAGGCGTAAAGAGGAAAGATGGGAGCAGGTTAAAAAAATATGAATGCCATCAAAGGCACCCACGAACGCTGAGAGGCGTTACTACCTATAACGACAATAAAAAGTGTGACTCAGGATTTTACTACAAAGACAAGCTAGAGGCCTATGTGCTAGAAGAAATAAGCAAACTACAAGATAACGCTGATTACCTGGACAAAATATTTTCAGGAGACAATGCTGAGACCATAGACCGTGAGAGCTATAAGAAACAAATAGAGGAGCTATCAAAGAAACTGAGCAGACTTAACGATTTATACATAGATGACCGCATTACCCTTGAAGAATTACAGAGCAAGTCAGCCGAATTTATAAGCATGAGGGCTACTCTTGAGACTGAACTGGAAAACGATCCAGCACTCAGGAAGAACAAAAGAAAGGCTGATATGAGGAATCTGCTAAACGCTGAAAAAGTGTTTTCAATGGACTACGAAGGTCAAAAGGTACTTGTTAGAGGGCTTATAAACAAGGTTCAGGTAACAGCTGAGGACATTGTCATCAAGTGGAAAATATAAATAATTTTAGTAACCTACATCTCCACAAGTGTGAAAGCCTTCACTTTCGCTTTTTTCAAGAATGTCATGAGTTTTTTCATTTTAAAAATTCACCTCCATATTTTGATACATGGGCATGAGCATTGCCGCATAAAGTAAAACGATAATCAGAGCCACAAAGATAAAAACCAGCGGCTGCACCAAATTCATGGTGCGGTTGACTCGGGTAAAAAATGCTTCCCAAGTTTTTTCAGAATAGATTTCCAACTCACTCCCCAGCTTGGACTTGACTTCCCCATACTCGATGATGAGACTCAATTCCTTCCTAAAAAAAGGATAGGTTGCTATGGTTTGAGAAAATTCGCGACCATTTTGTAGGGCTTGAGCTAAATCTTGACCGATTTCTTTAAAGAGTTGGGAACCTTGTTCCTGCATGATCTGAAAAATCTGCGTCAACTCCAGTCCTTGAGAAATCATATTACCCCATTCACGCGCATAATAGGCTGTCAAATAGGTCTGCACAAAGATTCCAAGAAAGGGAAGGCGTGCTAAGATAGAAAAGACGCGCATCTTAGAACTTCTTTTATAAAAAGTTAGCGCTAAAAGGGCAAGTATGGAAACAAAACCTACCATTCCTAGAAAAATTTGTGGCAGATTACCGATAATCTGAGTGCCGATATTACTACTATCCAGTTGTGGTAGTAGGTAGTTACGTAGCCCCAGCATGATTAAGAGAAGAAATCCCAGTAAAATCAAGGGATAGGTCGCTACTTCAATTAACTTTTTCTTGACCTTGGCCAGATTGTCTAGATACTCTTCTATCTTTCCCAAACTCAGGTGAAGATTCCCATGGACTTCTGCTAGGGATAACTGGGTGACAATAGCACTTGAAAAGCCCAAACTTTCCATCATTTCTGAGAATGATTTCCCCTGAGACAAGCCCGTGCGCATCTGAGTCACACACTGCTTGTCCAACAAGGCACTCCTATCTAAAAAGGAGATGGTCTCCACCAGATGAAAACCACTGGAAAAGAGATTGTTAAACAAGGTGATGATATTTTTTTGCTTAGCTGTAGCTAATTTTTTCCGTTTCAGCCTGAAGACTTGTGATATGTCCGTCTTTAAGAAGCTGGTCAATCTGCGCATTCCAGCTAGTTGGCTGGTGTTCTTGATAGTCTTTGTTTGCAAAGTCAACGATTCCTCCTCCCCCGATTAATCTCTGGTAGCAGACTCCTTGCAGAACGACTGCTAATTCCTCCTCACTCACACCCAACTCCAGCAGGCGCTCATAAACACCTCGGATACTCTTGGCATGAATGGTTGAAAAGACTGTCGCCCCTGTCAAACTGGCTCTGACCACTGCACGCGCCGTTTCGCTGTCCCGAATTTCTCCGATAATCAAGAGATCTGGTCGATGACGTAGGGAAAGTTTGATCAGATTTTCATAGGTAAGCCCAATCGCTTCATTCAACTGCAACTGGAGCATGTTGTCCTGCTTGATTTCGACAGGATCTTCGATAGACATGACTTGCTGTCCTTTAAATAGGAACTTGGATAATTCGTGCATCAAGGTTGTCTTGCCACTTCCGACTGGACCAGCAAAAAGATAAAGTCCCCGTTGCCTGTACTGCTTACCCAATTCATCAATATCCTGAAACCAAAAATGCAAATCCTGCTCCTCATCATGCAACAAGCGAATGACTAAACTCTCATGTCCTCGATAATCGCCTACAGTAGATAGACGTAGAGACGCCATCTTATCGTCATAGGCATAATCGCAGGAACCAAGTTGACTACGTCGCTTTTCTCCAACATTCATACCAGCTACAAACTTAAAGTGACTGATGACGGCCGCAAACTTTTCAAAATCATAGCAACCAATTTTACAACGCTCGTCTCCGACCCTCATATGAAGCTCATAAGCGTCTAGCTTAGGGACAAAATAAATATCCTGCGCCCCTTTTTTCCGGGCTGAGCGAATGATTTCTTGTGCAATTTCTTGAACCATACTTACCTCCTCACCTATACTATTCGCAAAGATTTGGAAAAATAAAAAAGCAACTCCAAAAAGTTACTTTTCTCTAATTTAATTTCATACGGCAAGAACGGTGCCTTTCCTGACCGGTTTGTTTTTCATAGCCTGGGCGTAGTTTTTCATCTGGAATAACCTGCTCGTCCTGCAAAAGAGCCAAAGAATGGTATTGTTGTAAATACTCGTCACATTCATCACACCAGCGTTGGTCTTCTGGATCCCAGAAAATGGTCATCAAGTCACTTCTACTTTTATAAAGAGGGGATTCTTGTTCCAATCTAAACCAGCAAGTTTTATAGTATTTGAGAGCATCATAATACTGGTCAAATTTCTTACTTGCTACAATATCTTCTTCCCAACCTTCTAAGAACCACCACGGTTCAAAATCTCCATACATTTCTATAACACGATACATATTCATTCATTCCTTTGTACCGTATATTATAACCAATTCCGCTAAACAAGGAAAGAAATATGCTCATTTCTTAATTTTTTGATAAAAAATCCAGCCATCTTATGATGACTGAATTTCTATTTGCTTATGTTCCAAAATGTTTTTACTACTTAAGCTTCTGAAATATCGTTTTCGATGATGACCTTAATTGCATGGTGGTCTGCTGCTTTACTGAAAACTTCATAGGCTTTTTCAATTTCACTGAGTTTGAAATAGTGAGTTACCAATTTTTCTGGTTCAATCTTATGACTTTCAAGAGCTTTCAACAATTGTGGAGTTGTATTTGTAGATACCAAACCAGTTGTTACATTGATGTTGCGAATCCAAAGTTTGTCCAAATCGAATTCAACTGGTTTACCATGTACACCACAGTTGGCAACTGTTCCGTCTACACCGATAATCTTTTGACAGAAATCAAATGTTGCAGGAATACCAACAGCTTCGATAGCAACATCTACACCACGACCATCTGTCAAATCATAAATTTCTTTAATGGCTTTTTCATGGTCTGAAGAATTAACCTTGTGAGTCGCACCAAATGATACAGCAGTTTCCAAGCGGTTATCGTCTAAGTCCACCATAATCAATTTGGCTGGTGAGTAGAACTGAGCTGTCAAAAGAGCAGCCAATCCAACTGGACCTGAACCAATAATGGCCACACTACAACCAGGTTCTACTTTCCCTTTCAAGACACCAATTTCATACCCAGTAGGCAAAATGTCTGATAGCATAACTAAAGCTTCATCTGACAAGTCTTCTGGAGTATGGTAAAGAGTGTTATCTGCATGAGGGACACGTAGATACTCAGCCTGCATACCGTCAATCAGGTGACCGAAAATCCAACCCCCTTCGTCTTCACAGTGGGCATAAATTCCTTTTTTACAGTAGTAGCATTTACCACAGGCACAAACACAAGAAATCAAGACCTTGTCGCCTTTTTTGAAGTTCGAAACTCCTTCTCCAACTTCTTCAACAATCCCAATCCCTTCGTGACCAAGAATGGTACCACTTTGGCAAGCGGGAACATCCCCCTTGATAATATGGAGGTCTGTTCCACAAATAGTGGTTTTTACGATACGCACAATAGCGTCTGTTGGCTTGCGAATCACTGGTTTGTCTACATCAACAAAAGAAGCAAGTCCTGGTTTAACATAAGTATAGGCTTTCATAAAGCACTCCTCCTTTTTTTATTTGTACTGTTTATAATATAATTGTAAGCCTTTTCATTTTCTTGTTCAAGTTTTTTTGTGCTTTTTTTAACTTTTTTATTTACCGGTAAAGCAATATAGATAAAAAAGCAGAAGCTAGTCTGCTTTCATCCTTAACAAAGAGAAATTTCACTACTCCATAAGAACTTTCGATTAACATCAAACGACTAAACAAAAATGATATTACTGATAGATGGAGAATATTCTTCTATATCATTGAAACACTAGGACATCCAAAACAATTGCACTTTCAGTAAATTTCTATACTAAAATTACGAATAATCTCTGCAATATTATCTAGGTTGCAATATATATTAGACATTTTACTAACAATTTTTATAATATCGTTTGTCTTTAAGAGCACAATAACGGTCTTGCTTCTCTCTTAACGAGATTCAAGACCGTTATATAATATTTTTATTTTTTACTTGAAAAAATAGTTCTCAAAGAGAGGTTTCTATTTTATAGTTCTATCTTCTGCTATTTGATTGTGTAGATGATGAACTTGATGTACTGCTAGAGCTATTACTTGAGCTTGGTGTAGATGAGAAACTACCAATAATACTTGACCAAGCATTTTGGTAATCTGCTTCACTTCCTCCAATAGCAAAGTGATAGCTTGTCGTTGGAGCTCCCGCCTTGGTAGCCCAATAGCTCGTTACAGTAGAACCTGAAAGATCCACTGTTCTTCCATTAACAGATACTTTGCCAGGCTTCTGCCCTGTAGATCTGAGGACCTGAGACTGGGTCACACTAGAATCAAGATTAAAGCGTTCATTGCCCCAAACACCAGGCTCAGCCTGTTGGATAGCATTGACCAAGTAAGCCATATATTTGGCATTTCGATAATGCCCAGCCCCCTTAGCCATCGGGCGGTTATCATCATGCCCTAGCCAACCACCTAGAGTCAATCTTGGTGTCGAAAGCATGAGCCACATATTTTCATCTTCATTGGTTGTACCAGTCTTACCAATCCAGTCTGCACGAGCTAAACTTGAATTGATAGAAGCCAAATCCGTTTGGAAACTTGAAGTGATCCGAGATGAAATCACCTCACGAAGCAAACTCTGCATAATCGTTGCTGTTGCCTTCGAATACACTTGAACTGGTTTGTCTTGGAATTCATAGATTACTCTACCATCAGATGATTCAATCTTAGAAATCACATGTTTCTGATGGTAGACACCGTTATTGGCAATTGTTTGATAACCATTGGTATGCTGGGCAACTGTGACTTCAATCCCACCACCCATAGGCAGGCTCTCGATACCGTACTCTGGAATCTCGTAACCCATTTTTTCCATATAGCTCTTAACATCGACACCTTTTTCACGAAGCATGCGATAAGTCCAATAGGCTGGAATATTCCATGAATAGTTTAAAGCATCACCCAAATTGACCATATCTGTGCCTTTACTACTACCATGCACAATCGGACTACCATTTGCAAAATTTGTAGGATAATTTGACAATATGCTAGCACTTCCCATCAAACCTTGGTCAATGGCAATTCCGTAGGCCAGCAAAGGCTTGGTTGTAGAGGCTGGCGAACGCTTGGTATCAAAGGCGTGATTGTTTTGGTTAGTCTGGTAATTACGACCACCAACAAAGCCTAGAACAGCCCCCGTTTTATTGTCCATCAAAACATTCCCTACTTCAGGCTGCCCAGTCGAATCATCTACCAAATAACCATAGTTAGCAACTGCATTTTGCATGGCCGCATGGATTTTTTTATTGATCGTTGTAGTGATTTTGTAGCCGCCATTACTTAGTTCCTGCTCAGCTCTCTCATGATAAGCCTTTCGAATCGCTTCATTTTTCAACTCTTGGTTAGAGACATTGTCCTGTCGAACTAAATAATCATACATACGGTCTGTCGCTTCAGCCATAGCTGTAAAGTAGAGATAATCCCTCGAAACAACATTGACAGTTCCTGATGGCAAGAAGTCTTGTTTGAGATTATAATCCTTGTACTGGTCGTATTCTTCCTGAGTCAGAGCACCCGTACGGTACATGTTGTAGAGAACATCCTTGGCCCGCTTCAAACCAAGTTCTAAGTCTTCATCACTCTTTAACTCTCCAGTATTTTCATAAGGAGAATAAGTAATCGGACTCTGTGGCAAACCTGCTAGGAAGGCAGCTTGGGGAATACTCAGCTTGTTGGCATCGATACCGAAAATCCCTTCAGCAGCTTGCTGGGCACCTGCAATATTCTGCCCTTTATGATTTCGACCAAAGGGAGCAACATTGAGATAAGTAGTCAAGATTTCATCCTTACTCATGCTGCGTTCCAAGGCAAAGGCATCAACAATTTCTGTAGCCTTACGAGCCAAAGTCGGAGCATCTCCAACCACTTGTTGTTTGATTAACTGTTGGGTCAAGGTCGAGCCCCCGCTAGATGAGCCCAAACCTGCAAAGGTTCCCAAAGTCGCCCGAATCACAGCTTTTGGCACAACCCCATTATGTTCAAGAAAATGTTCGTCCTCAGTAGCAATGATAGCCTTTTTGAGATTGTCCGATATTTCCTCAGATGAAACAGATGTTCTCAGTAGATCACTCTCGATAGAAGCAATGACACTCCCATCTGCATAGACAATTTCTGAGATGGAAGAAATATTTTTAACTTGCTTGACCAAGTCCTCCGCTTGGGGAACCTTGGCCTTGTCAAACAAAGCAACCCCATAACCAAGAGCTACACCAGCACCAAAAAGCCCACCGATAAAGCCTAGAATAAAGAGCGTATTAAAAATTCCCTTGATAGCAGCTAAAATGCTACCTAATATAGACAAAATTTTCCCACCTGTCGCATCCGACTTCTTCTCTTTTGAGACTTTCTCTGATTTTCTATGATTTAGTTTTGATTTTACTTGCTGGAAAAATTCCAGCATTTTTCGTTTTAATTCATTTAATTGATTTTGCATGGATTTCCTCACTCTATCTATTATACCATAAAAGGGAAACTTTCAATAAAATAGCCACTTTCTTCCCTATTCTACTAGGCTATTGCCCAAGTTTGTGATACAATAGGTAGAAACAATATTTTTAAAAAGGAGAAAAGACACATGCACATTTTTGATGAGCTAAAAGAGCGTGGTTTGATTTTTCAAACGACTGATGAAGAAGCTTTGCGTAAAGCCCTAGAAGAAGGTCAAGTTTCTTATTATACTGGCTACGATCCAACTGCTGACAGCCTTCACCTAGGCCACCTTGTCGCAATCTTGACAAGTCGTCGCTTGCAACTAGCAGGTCACAAACCTTATGCGCTCGTTGGCGGTGCTACAGGTCTCATCGGAGATCCGTCCTTCAAAGATGCTGAACGTAGTCTCCAAACAAAAGACACAGTAGATGGCTGGGTCAAGTCTATCCAAGGACAACTTTCTCGTTTTCTTGACTTTGAAAATGGCGAAAATAAAGCTGTCATGGTCAACAACTACGACTGGTTTGGCAGCATCAGCTTCATTGACTTCCTCCGTGATATCGGAAAATACTTCACTGTCAACTACATGATGAGTAAGGAATCTGTTAAAAAACGGATTGAAACAGGGATTTCTTACACTGAGTTTGCTTACCAAATCATGCAAGGTTACGACTTCTTCGTCCTTAACCAAGACCACAATGTAACGCTACAAATCGGTGGTTCTGACCAGTGGGGAAATATGACAGCTGGTACCGAATTGCTTCGTCGTAAGTCTGACAAGACTGGTCACGTTATCACTGTTCCATTGATTACAGATGCAACTGGTAAGAAATTTGGTAAATCAGAAGGAAACGCAGTCTGGCTCAATCCTGAAAAGACTTCTCCATACGAAATGTACCAATTCTGGATGAATGTTATGGACGCTGACGCTGTTCGCTTCTTGAAAATCTTTACTTTCTTGTCACTTGATGAGATTGAAGACATTCGTAAACAATTTGAAGCAGCGCCACACGAACGCTTGGCTCAAAAAGTCTTGGCTCGTGAAGTCGTTACACTTGTTCACGGAGAAGAAGCCTACAAAGAAGCTCTTAACATCACTGAGCAACTCTTTGCAGGAAACATCAAAAACCTTTCTGTTAAAGAGCTAAAACAAGGACTTCGTGGTGTGCCAAACTACCAAGTTCAAGCAGATGAAAACCACAATATCGTGGAACTGCTCGTCTCATCTGGTGTAGTTAACTCCAAACGCCAAGCCCGTGAAGACGTCCAAAACGGAGCTATCTACGTAAATGGCGACCGTATCCAAGACCTTGACTATGTCTTGAGTGACGCAGATAAGTTAGAGAATGAACTGACTGTTATCCGTCGTGGTAAGAAAAAATACTTTGTATTGACTTACTAAATTGTTCAACATTTACCTATAAACAAAGGAGTTAACCTCGATAAAGGTAACTCCTTTTTGCTGTTAATAACTCTCATCTATCTATTTTTAATAGACAGGCTACGCAGTACAATGCGCAAGGTTGTTAGATTATGTAAGATAGAGAGATTTGAAGGACTGAGCCAATTAAATAAGCCAAAGCCAATCAAACTACTATTTACGACAACGGTATCTTGAATATTCTTCTTGATGAGTGTTTGCAAAGATGATGATAGCGAATCCAACTCTTGGAAGAAATCCAAGCGATTATCTAACAATAAGATATCGCTCATCTGCTTAGAAATATCTGCACTCTCATTCATCACCACACCGATATCTGATAGGGTTAGAGCCGCTGAGTCATTCAATCCATCTCCAACCATCAAAATAGTGTGACCTGCTTTCTGCATTTCCTCTACTAACTCAAATTTCCCATCAGGTTTCAAGTCTGTATAGACCTGATCAAAGGGCAAATCTTTGACTAATTCCTCTGTTCTAACCAGGGTGTCCCCTGTTGCCAGAATCAATTTTTTCCCTTGTGCCTTAAGTTTCTCCAAGGCTGCTTTTGCTTCTTTTCTCAAAGGAGTATGAATGCAGAACATTCCAATCAATTCATTCTGATAAGCCAAGAATAAGAGATTGTAGTGACTCTTGTACTCTTCAATTAAAGCATTTTGTTCTGAACTGATATGAATCTGCTCGTCTTGCATCAAGACATAATTCCCAATAACAACTGGTTGCCCATCTATATGAGATTTGATCCCCTTGCTTGCGATATATTGGAGTTTCCCATGCATTTCCTCATGTTCAATTCCCTCTATCTCAGCTTGCTTGACGATGGCATTAGCAATAGGATGATAAATGTGTTCCTCAAGACAGGCACTGATTCTGAGAATATCTTCCTCACTATAGTCCCCAAAAGGTAACACCTTTTCAACTATAGGATAACTAGTTGTGATTGTTCCCGTCTTATCAAACAAGAAAGTATCAACTTCCAGATATTTCTCCAGAACATCCCCATCCTTAATCACCATTTCACGATTCAACCCCTCCTTGATAGCTGTCAAATAAGCTACAGGAGTAGAGATTTTCAAAGCGCAGGAGAAATCGACTAATAGGAAAGAAATAGCCTTAGAAAAAGAACCTGTTAATAGGTAAGTTAGCCCAGCCCCCAAGAAATTATATTTGACGACCTTATCCGCCATCTTGATGAAATAGCGTTGTTTCGTTTTCTTGTTTTCTTCAGATTTCTTCATTAACTCAATCAGTTGTAAAATCCGGCTGTTCATCTGATTATCGGTTACACGAATGCGTAACTCTCCAGTTTCTAATACTGTATTTGCACAAACCAAATCAGACTCTCTTTTTTCAACTGGAAAACTCTCTCCCGTCAAGGAACTTTCGTTGACCATACCTAAACCTGAAACTACTTGTCCATCAAACAGAATTTCATTTCCTTGAGATAGGACCAAGACATCTCCTATTTGAACATCGGAACTCTTGATACTAACAACCGTATCGCCCTGTACTAGGAATACATCGCTCTCTTTTGCAAGAAGGCTTTGTTCTAAATCTGTTGCAGTTTTTTTCAAGGACCACTGATCTAAATGATTCCCCAAATCAAGCATAAACATGATATTGCTAGCTGTCTTGGATTGGTTCATAAATAAGGACAATAAAATCGCCGAACAGTCCAAGACTTCCATCGTTAGTTCCTTACGCGCTAGTGTTTGATAGGCTTCTCTAATATAACCCAAAGCCTGATAACAAGTCCATATATAGCGAATAGGATACGGCACAAAACTACGAAAAAGTACACGCTTAATCGCTGCACCTGAAACAATAGAATAAGCACTCTCTTCTCTACGAATGGGAAGAGTCATCAACTCAGAAACTTTCCCTTTATCAATTCTTTTTAAAAAGGCTTCTGCATTATCTAATACAGAAAAGCCTTCTTTTATGCGTAGAGTAAAGTGCTGTTGATCCATGTAAAACTGGATAGACTCAATCCCCTTTTCATCTCTCGCCAAGGAACGAAGATAGTCTTGAATATCCAAGGTGAGTGAAAAAGAAGATGATAGTCGGATATGTTGGTATCCTCTATGTAGCACTTTAAAAGACATATTATTCTCCTATAAGGCTATCTAATTGCTCTTCTTTTTTCTCTTGCTCGTACAAATATTTGGCATCTTGCAAGACATCGTCTCCATGTTGTTTCACAACAGAAACAGATGCATCTAGCTCGTCTTTCAACTTGTAAGCCTTAGCCAAAGCTTTAGAATAACCTTTTTTAGCTTCCTTACTTGCCAAGATTTTCAAACCAAGGGTACCAAATGCGACACCACCCAAAAAGAGTGATGATTTTTTCGCAACTTTTGCGACGGTTAATACTTCTTTTAACATACTTATTTCCTCCTTATCATTATTATATAGCAATTTAGATATAAAAGCAATGTCATTTCATAAATTGGAGAATTATACTCAATGAAAATCAAAGAGCAAACTAGGAAACTAGCCGCAGGCTGTACTTGAGTACGGCAAGGCGACGTTGACGTGGTTTGAATTTGATTTTCGAAGAGTATTAGTTTTATTTCTACTGAATCTCCCATCTACTTATTCCTAAAGTTGCTTTCATTTGCCTCTTTTGATACACTTAAACTATGAATACAAATCTCAAACCCAAAATTCAGCGTTTTGCTTCTGCGACTGCCTTTGCCTGTCCTATCTGTCAAAAAAATCTGACTCTGCTAGAGACTAGTTTCAAGTGCTACAACCGTCATTCTTTTGACTTGGCGAAATTCGGCTATGTCAATCTAGCCCCTCAAATCAAGCAATCTGCTAACTACGACAAGGAAAATTTTCAAAACCGTCAACAAATCCTAGAAGCCGGCTTTTATCAGGCTATTCTAGAGGTCGTCTCTGATTTACTTTCAAACTCAAAAAATGCCAACACAATTTTAGATATTGGTTGTGGTGAAGGTTTCTATTCTCGCAAGCTTCAAGAAAGGCATCCTGACAAAACCTTCTATGCCTTTGACATCTCCAAAGATTCAGTCCAAATCGCTGCCAAGAGCGAACCCAACTGGGCAGTCAATTGGTTTGTTGGTGACTTAGCTCGTCTTCCTATAAAAGACTCCAGCATGGATATCCTGCTTGATATCTTCTCACCTGCCAACTATGGAGAATTTCGTCGCGTTCTATCCCAAAACGGCATCTTGATAAAGGTTATCCCAACTGAAAATCACCTCAAGGAAATTCGTCAGAAGATACAAGACCAGCTAACAAACAAAGACTATTCTAATCAAGATATCAAAAATCATTTCCAAGAACATTTTACCATCCTATCTAGCCAAACTGCCTCTCTGAGCAAACCTATCACAGCAGAGCAGCTCCAAGCCCTACTCAGCATGACACCCCTTCTCTTTCACGTTGACCAGAGCAAGATTGACTGGAGCGACTTGACAAACATTACCATCGAAGCAGAGATTCTGGTTGGGAAAGCACTGTAATTGGCATATACAAAAACCGCATTTCAAGAAGATCTGCGGTTTTAAATTTCAATTTTAAAATTATCTATCCGAAAAGTTAAGAAATTTAACATTACTAAGTCCTAAACTTTATTTTCGATTCGAGATAACAAACTTATCAATAAATAGCAAGTGATATAGGGCAAGTACCAAACCCCAAAGGCTACCACGAAAAGAGATTTCTTGATGATTGAGAGGAAACAAATCATGGTTACCTATATAGAGGCAGGTCAAAATGATAAATAAAATCCAAAATAAATCAGTCCATTTATATTTTGAAAAATATTTTTTCCACATAAAAACACCTTCTTTCCTATAATCATATTATAACACTTTATGTAAGCGGATACAAGAGATATAAGGTAATCAACTACAAAGAAATATAAGGCTGAAGACAGTGAAAACCAGCATTTCTAAGCCTTCACTGCATCTAGAATTTCTCTATTTTTAGACAAAATTAACCAAAATCCACGGCATTCAAAAAAGCGAATTTCAATCGAAATTCGCTTTATAGGAAAGTGTATTAGTATAAATCTTGTAACTTAGTTCAAGTGCCAGATATCTTCGTTATACTGAGCGATTGTACGGTCAGATGAGAAGAATCCTGCTTTAGAAATGTTTACGATAACTTTATCCAACCATGCGTCACGGTCTTCGTAGTCAGCCAACATTTGCTCTTTCACTTTGATGTAGTCTTCCAAGTCAAGAAGAGTCATGAACCAGTCTTTGTTGATCAATTCATTGTAAAGACGTTCCAAGCGCTCTTTGTTTCCAGCTGCAAGAACTGCATCGCTAACGATGAAGTCAACCAATGGTTTGATAGCTTCACGAGCGTAGAATTCGCTTGATTTGTAAGCTGCTTTTGCGTAAAGGTCGATAACAGTTTCTGAATCTTCACCAAAGATGTAGATGTTTTCGTCGCCAACCAACTCAGCGATTTCCACGTTAGCACCGTCCATAGTACCAAGTGTCAAAGCTCCGTTCAACATGAATTTCATGTTACCAGTACCTGAAGCTTCTTTAGAAGCAAGTGAGATTTGTTCTGAGATATCACATGCTGGGATAAGGAAGCTTGCTGCAGTAACGTTGTAGTTTTCAACCATAACTACTTGCAAGTGTGGAGCTACTGCTGGATCGTTAGCAATAACTTCTGACATGCAAAGGATCAAGTGGATGATGTCTTGAGCGATTGTGTAGGCTGGAGCTGCTTTACCACCAAAGAAGATTGTGATTGGACGAGCAGGGATGTTACCAGCTTTGATATCAAGGTATTTGTGGATGACGTACAAAGCGTTCATTTGTTGGCGTTTGTACTCGTGAAGACGTTTGATTTGGATATCAAAGATAGAGTTTGTATTGATTTCCACACCTTGGTGTTCTTTCAAGTGACGAGCCAATTTACGTTTGTTGTGAGCCTTGATGCTTTCCAATTTTTCTTTGACAGCTGCTTTGTCTTCATAAGACAAGAGTTTTTCAAGCTCATCTGCTTCATGGTGCCAACCTTCTCCAATAATCTCATCCAAGTAGTGAGATAGTCTTGGGTTAGCATGCATGAGCCAACGACGGAAAGTGATACCGTTTGTTTTGTTGTTGAATTTTTCTGGGTAAAGGTCGTAGAAAGCTTTCAACTCAGAGTTCTTCAAGATTTCAGTATGAAGTGCTGCTACCCCGTTAACACTGTATCCGTAGTGGATATCCATGTGAGCCATGTGAACACGCCCACTCTCATCGATAATTTGAACAGCTGGATCTTTGTATTCTGCTTTCACGCGACGGTCCAATTCTTCGATGATTGGTACCAAGTGAGGAACCACTTCTTGCAAGAATTCAAGAGGCCATTTTTCAAGGGCTTCAGCAAGGATTGTGTGGTTAGTGTAGGCAGTCATGCTACGAACGATTGAGATTGCTTCATCAAGTTCGATACCACGAGCAGTCAAAAGACGGATCAACTCAGGAATAACCATTGATGGGTGAGTATCGTTGATTTGTACAACTGCGTAGTCAGCAAGGTCATGCAAGTTGCTTCCTTTTTCGATTGCTTCGTCGATGATCAATTGCGCACCGTTTGAAACCATGAAGTATTGTTGGAAGATACGGAGCAATTCACCTTGACGGTCACTATCATCTGGGTAAAGGAAAAGAGTCAAGTTGCGAGCGATATCTGTCTTGTCAAAGTTGATACCGTCTTTAATGATTGAAGAATCAACAGAATCCAAGTCAAACAAACGCAAGCGGTTCTTCGTTTCTGTCTTGTAACCAGGTACATCGATATCGTAAAGAGTTGATGTCAATGTGAAGTGAGCAAATGGCACTTGGTAGCTACGGCTTGAGCGAACCAACCAGTTTTGCTCTGTCAACCATGCATTTGGAATTGTTTCTTGTTGGTTATTTTTAAGAACTTGTTGGAAAAGACCGTAGTGGTAGTTAAGACCAACACCGTCACCGTTCAAACCAAGAGTAGCAATTGAGTCGATAAAGCAGGCAGCCAAACGTCCCAAACCACCATTACCAAGAGATGGTTCCAATTCAACTTCTTCAACTTCGATCAAGTCTTTACCTGCAGCTGCAAGTTCTTTTTTGACATCGTCGTAAAGACCAAGGTTGATCAAGTTGTTTGACAAAAGTTTACCAATCAAGAACTCAGCTGAGATGTAGTAAACTTTTTTCTTACCAGTGTTAACTGGTTTTTTGCTACTTGCAAGCTTGCTGTAGTTAAGAAGAGCCAGGTAAAGCTCTTCATTGCTACATTCTGCAATGGTTTTATTGTAACGATTTTGTACAAATTCTTGTAGTGATAACATGTTTAAGGTGTCTCCTGATATTGTATTATTTCTTTAATTCTACCAAATTTTCATTGATTCGGCGATAGATTGTTGTCAAGTCAAGCAAGCCTTCCTCGACAGCTGGTGTCAATTGATCTTCAGTCATACGCCAAGACCAGTTTCCACCAAGGGTAGATGGGAAGTTCATACGAGCTGCCTCATCCAATTCTAGCAAATCTTGCATAGTTGCAATTGCCATGAAGCTAACTGATGAAAAGACTGTACGAAGCATAGCATGTGGCACTGTTTCGTATTCTTTACGGTTAGTGTAGCGAGCCATGTATTCACGAGTCGCATCATCGATCTCGTTACGGTACCAACCAAGGACCGTATTGTTATCGTGTGTTCCTGTGTACATAACTGAGTTAGCAGGTGCCAAGTGTGGGCTATCGATGCTTTCATCTTCTGGGTTGAAGGCAAATTGAAGAATCTTCATTCCTGGGAAGCCAGTACGTTCACGCAATTCGATAACTTCGTCTGTCATGAAACCAAGGTCTTCAGCGATGATGTTTAACTCACCAAGTTCTTCCTTAACGGCTGCAAAAAGCTTGTAGCCAGGACCTTTCACCCACTCACCAGGTGCTGCTGTATCAGAACCAGCAGGGATTTCCCAGTAAGATTCGAAACCACGGAAGTGGTCGATACGAACGATGTCGTAGATTTTGAAGCTTTCACGCAAGCGTTCAATCCACCATTTGTAGCCGTCTTTGTCCATTGCTTCCCAGTCATAGATTGGGTTACCCCAAAGCTGACCAGTTGCAGAAAATTCATCTGGTGGGCATCCTGCGATGCAAGTAGCCTTACCATTGACATCAGTCTTGAAGAGATGTGGATTTGCCCACATATCGCTTGAATCTTCCGCTACGTAGATTGGCATGTCTCCAACGATTTCGATGTGGTTGTCGTTAGCGTAAGCTTTCAATTTCAACCATTGTTGGAAGAAGAAGTATTGAGTCACACGGTGGTAAACCAACTTGTCTGCCAATTGTTCACGGTAGCTTTCAAGTGCTGAAGCTTTACGAGCACGAGCATCTGCATCTGGCCACTCAGTCCAAGCAAGATTGTCAAAATGCTCTTTGATAGCCATATACTCTGCAAAGAGTTCAAGCCATGATTGGTTGTCTTGAGCAAATTTCTCAAAATCTTTAACATTTCCTACTTCCAAGAAACGTTTTACCGCTTTTTCTAAAAGAGGACGACGTGCATAGTAGATTTTCGCATAATCAACTTCAGAAGCATCACTACCAAAGTCAACCCCTTCAAGGTCACTTGCTTGCAACAAGCCTTGTTCCACCAAGATATCTAAATCGATAAAATGAGTGTTCCCTGCGAAGGCTGAGAAAGATTGGTAAGGAGAGTCTCCGTAACTAGTTGTTCCTAGTGGAAGGATTTGCCAGTAACGTTGTTTTGTGCGAACCAAGAAATCAACGAAGTCGTAAGCACTTTTACCAAATGATCCGATTCCGTATGCCCCTGGAAGAGAAGAAATGTGCATCAACACACCACTTTGACGTTTTTTCATAATAAGCACCTCATGTGTTTATAGTTAGATATTACATTTTTATGAACGCAAACGTTTGCGCTATTACTAGTATAACTCATTTTCTTGATAAATGCAAGCGGTTTTAAATAACTTTTTTGATTATTTTTTTTAAATTTTTTCTTCTTACTTGTATATATATCCTTTCAGGAAACAAACAAAATAGGAATAAGGGTTTCACTTACCTTATTAAGCAAAAATAAAGTGAGAATCCTCTCTGCTTTCCATTTGTAAATTAGGCAATCGTTTTCTCAACTTTTTTTAAATTTAAAACAAAACCAATTTTTGGGATTTTCTACTATTATATGATGATGAAGCGTTTACTTTTTTTACAATTTTTTTAAAAATTTTTACAAAAAACACTTGCAACCGCTTTCTGATTGTGTTATACTAGTCCCATAAAGGAAAACGTTTGCGTTTCCTCATTATAAAATTTGTTATTCTTTAGGAGGAATACACTATGTCATCTAAATTCATGAAGAGCGCTGCTGTGCTTGGAACTGCTACACTTGCTAGCTTGCTTTTGGTAGCTTGCGGAAGCAAAACTGCTGATAAGCCTGCTGATTCTGGTTCATCTGAAGCCAAAGAACTCACTTTCTACGTTGAAGACCAATATAAAGCCTTTGCTGAATCAGCTGCAAAAGCTTACGAAAAAGAAGCTGGCGTAAAAGTTACCATCAAAACAGGAGACCAAATGGGTGGGCTTGACAAACTTTCTCTTGACAACCAATCAGGTCAAGCTGCTGACGTTATGATGGCTCCATACGACCGTGTAGGTAGCCTTGGTACTGACGGACAACTTTCAGAAGTTAAATTGAGCGACGGCGCTAAAACAGATGATAAAACTAAATCTCTTGTAACAGCTGCTGATGGTAAAGTTTACGGTGCTCCTGCTGTTATCGAGTCACTTGTTATGTACTACAACAAAGACTTGGTAAAAGAAGCTCCAAAAACTTTTGCTGACTTAGAAAACCTTGCTAAAGATAGCAAATATGCCTTCGCTGGAGAAGATGGAAAAACTTCTGCTTTCCTAGCTGACTGGACAAACTTCTACTATGCATATGGACTTCTTGCTGGTAACGGTGCTTACGTATTCGGACAAAACGGTAAAGACGCCAAAGATATCGGTCTTGCAAACGACGGTTCTATCGCAGGTATCAACTACGCTAAATCTTGGTATGAAAAATGGCCTAAAGGTATGCAAGATACTGAAGGAGCTGGAAACCTAATCCAAACTCAATTCCAAGAAGGTAAAACAGCTGCTATCATCGACGGACCTTGGAAAGCTCAAGCCTTTAAAGATGCTAAAGTAAACTACGGTGTTGCAACTATCCCAACTCTTCCAAACGGAAAAGAATATGCTGCATTCGGTGGTGGTAAAGCTTGGATTATCCCATCAAGCACTAAGAACCTTGAAGGCGCTCAAAAATTTGTAGACTTCCTTGTTTCAACTGAAGAACAAAAAGCCTTCTACGATACAACTAACGAAATCCCAGCTAACACTGAAGCTCGTTCATACGCTGAAGGTAAAAACGATGAGTTGACAACAGCTGTTATCAAACAGTTCAAGAACGCTCAACCAATGCCAAATATCTCTCAAATGTCAGCTGTTTGGGACCCAGCTAAAACAATGTTGTTTGAAGCTGTAAGTGGTAAGAAAGATGCTAAAACAGCTGCAAACGATGCTGTAACATTGATCAAAGAAACAATCAAACAAAAATTTGGTGAATAAAAAATTTGTTCAAGGGGGGTGGAATTCAAATCCCCCTTTGAATTTATCAATAAAAAACATATATAGTTTAGGTTTTAATTAGAAACCAGTATCCTATGAAAGGAGTTATTATGGAAAAGCAACAACCTAGTAAAGCAGCCTTGCTGTCTATCATTCCTGGGTTAGGACAGATTTACAATAAACAAAAAGCCAAAGGTTTTATCTTCCTTGGTGTAACCATCGTATTCGTCCTTTACTTCCTAGCACTTGCAGCCCCTGAATTGAGCAATCTCATCACTCTTGGTGACAAACCAGGTCGTGATAATTCCCTCTTTATGCTGATTCGTGGTGCCTTCCATTTAATCTTTGTAGTTGTTTATGTACTCTTTTATTTCGCAAATATCAAAGACGCACATACAACTGCCAAACACATTAACAATGGCATACCAGTAGCACTTACCTTTAAAGAAATGGTCAAAGGAATCTATGAAAATGGCTTCCCTTACCTCTTAATCATTCCATCTTACATTGCCATGACTTTTGCGATTATCTTCCCAGTTATCGTAACCTTGATGATCGCCTTTACCAACTACGACTTCCAACACTTGCCACCAAACAAATTGTTGGACTGGGTTGGTTTGACCAACTTTACAAACATTTGGAGCTTGAGTACCTTCCGTTCTGCCTTTGGTGCCGTCCTTTCTTGGACTATCATCTGGGCTTTATCTGCCTCAACTTTACAGATCGTCATTGGTATCTTCACAGCTATCATTGCTAACCAACCATTTATCAAAGGAAAACGTATCTTCGGTGTTATTTTCCTTCTTCCTTGGGCTGTCCCAGCCTTCATCACTATCCTGACATTCTCAAACATGTTTAACGATAGTGTTGGTGCTATCAACACTCAAGTATTGCCAATCTTGGCTAAATTCCTTCCTTTCCTTGATGGTGCTCTTATTCCTTGGAAAACAGACCCAACTTGGACTAAGATTGCCTTGATTATGATGCAAGGTTGGCTTGGATTCCCATACATCTACGTTTTGACCTTGGGTATCTTGCAATCTATTCCTAACGACCTTTACGAAGCAGCTTATATTGACGGTGCCAATGCTTGGCAAAAATTCCGCAACATCACTTTCCCAATGATCTTGGCTGTTGCGGCACCTACTTTGATTAGTCAATACACCTTCAACTTTAACAACTTCTCTATCATGTACCTCTTCAATGGTGGAGGACCTGGTAGTGTCGGAGGTGGAGCTGGTTCAACCGATATCTTGATCTCATGGATCTACCGTTTGACAACAGGTACATCTCCTCAATACTCAATGGCGGCAGCTGTTACCTTGATTATCTCTATCATTGTCATCTCAATCTCTATGATCGCATTCAAGAAACTACACGCATTTGATATGGAGGACGTCTAAGATGAATAACTCAATTAAACTCAAACGTAGACTGACTCAAACCCTTACTTACCTCTACTTAATTGGCCTATCAATCGTGATTATCTATCCACTGTTGATTACCATCATGTCAGCCTTTAAAGCAGGTAACGTCGCGGCCTTTAAACTCGATACTAACATCGACTTCAATTTTGATAACTTTAAAGGACTCTTTACTGAAACCCTATACGGTACTTGGTATCTCAACACTTTGATTATCGCCTTAATTACTATGGCTGTTCAAACAAGTATTATCGTACTTGCTGGTTATGCTTACAGCCGTTACAACTTCTTGGCTCGTAAACAAAGTTTGGTCTTCTTCTTGATTATCCAAATGGTGCCAACCATGGCCGCTTTGACAGCCTTCTTCGTTATGGCACTTATGTTGAACGCCCTTAACCACAGCTGGTTCCTCATCTTCCTCTACGTTGGTGGTGGTATCCCGATGAATGCTTGGCTCATGAAAGGTTACTTCGATACAGTGCCAATGTCTTTAGATGAATCTGCAAAACTAGACGGTGCAGGACACTTCCGCCGCTTCTGGCAAATTGTTCTTCCACTGGTTCGCCCAATGGTTGCCGTACAAGCTCTCTGGGCCTTCATGGGACCTTTCGGGGACTACATCCTCTCTAGTTTCTTGCTTCGTGAGAAAGAATACTTTACTGTTGCCGTAGGTCTCCAAACCTTCGTTAGCAATGCGAAGAACTTGAAGATTGCCTACTTCTCAGCAGGCGCTATCCTCATCGCCCTTCCAATCTGTATTCTCTTCTTCTTCCTACAAAAGAACTTTGTTTCAGGACTTACAAGTGGTGGCGACAAGGGATAATATATCCCCGCCACCCTTTTTCATTTTAAAACTTGTTACTGTAAAAATATCCTTGTAGCAAGCAATTTATCTCCTAGACTTGAAATAAAGCACATTTCTCTATATAATACTCATATAGAAAACACCTTTTAGAAAGATACCTATGCTTCCATATCCATTTTCCTATTTTTCAAGTATTTGGGGATTTCGTAAGCCCCTGTCCAAACGTTTCGGACTCAACTGGTTCCAACTTCTCTTTACCAGTATCTTCCTTATCAGCTTATCTATGGTACCTATTGCCATCCAAAACAGCTCGCAGGAGACTTATCCGCTAGAAACCTTTATCGATAATGTCTATGAACCATTGACAGATAAGGTTGTACAGGATCTCTCTGAACACGCTACAATTGTTGATGGCAAATTAACTTATACTGGAACAGCTAGTCAAGAGCCTTCTATTGTGATCGGTCCAAGTCAAAGCAAGGAATTACCTAAGGACTTGCAACTGCATTTCGATACGAATGAGCTCGTCATCAGCAAGGAAAGCAAGGAATTGACCCGTATCTCTTACCGGGCGATTGAGACTGAGAGTTTCAAAAGTAAAGACAGCTTGACCCAAGCTATTTCTAAAGACTGGTACCAGCAAAATCGTGTCTATATCAGTCTCTTTCTGGTTCTCGGTGCGAGCTTCCTCTTTGGTTTGAATTTCTTCATTGTCTCTCTAGGAGCTAGTCTTCTCCTTTATATCACTAAGAAATCACGCCTCTTTTCATTTAGGACCTTTAAAGAGTGCTACCATTTTATCTTGAACTGTTTAGGATTACCTACTCTAATTACGCTTATTTTGGGACTCTTTGGCCAAAATATGACAACTCTCATTACTGTACAAAACATTCTTTTTGTTCTGTATCTGGTCACTATCTTTTATAAAACGCATTTCCGTGATCCAGATTACCATAAATAGGAGATTTTTATGCCCGTTACGATTAAAGACGTGGCCAAGGCTGCTGGTGTTTCGCCTTCAACCGTAACCCGTGTTATTCAAAACAAATCAACCATTAGCGACGAAACAAAAAAACGTGTTCGTAAGGCTATGAAGGAGCTCAATTACCACCCCAACCTCAACGCTCGTAGCTTGGTAAGCAGTTATACCCAAGTTATTGGCTTGGTCCTTCCTGACGACTCAGATGCCTTCTATCAAAATCCTTTCTTCCCATCTGTCCTCCGGGGTATCGCCCAAGTCGCCTCTGAAAACCACTACGCCATTCAGATTGCGACAGGTAAAGATGCCAAAGAGCGTCTTAAAGCTATTTCTCAGATGGTCTATGGTAAGCGTGTAGACGGTTTGATTTTCCTCTATGCCCAAGAAGAGGACCCTTTGGTTAAGTTAGTAGCAGACGAGCAATTTCCTTTCCTTATCTTAGGTAAATCTCTATCTCCCTTCATTCCACTTGTCGATAATGACAATGTCCAAGCTGGTTTTGATGCGACAGAGTATTTCATCAAAAAAGGATGCAAGCGAATTGCCTTTATCGGAGGTACTAAGCGACTCTTCGTAACACAAGACCGTCTGACAGGTTACGAGCTAGCTCTCAAACAATACCAACTTCCTCTCGATACTAATCTGACTTACTTTGCTACTGAATTTCTTGAAGATAATGGTTATCGCTTTAGTAGACTTCTCTTCAAACACGATCCAAATATTGACGCTATTATTACCATTGATAGTCTCCTTGCTGCAGGGGTCTGTGATTACATCGCAAAACACCAACTGGATGTCCCTGTCCTCAGCTTCGACTCAGTCAATCCCAAGCTCAACTTGGCGGCCTATGTCGATATCAATAGTTTGGAGCTTGGTCGTGTTTCCTTTGAAACTATTCTCCAGATCATCAATGATGCTAAAAACAACAAACAAATTTGTTATCGCCAGTTAATTGCCCACAAAATTATCGAAAAATAAAAACCAGCTCGCGCTGGTTTTTTTGATTACTAATTATCTGTTTCAACGAATCGTCCCAAAATATGGACATTCTCAGATACAGAGACAAAGGCGCTTGGATCCACCTGTTTCATAATCTGTTTAAATTCATTAAACTCTGCACGTGTAATGACAGTGATTAAAACTGCCTTTCTTTCGTGATTATAGGTTCCTTCTGCATCGTGGATCATGGTTGCTCCGCGGTGCAATTTTTTATGTATTTTTTCAATAACCTTCTCTGGATGATTGGTCACAATCATGGCCTGCATTCGTTTTTGCTTGGTAAAGACAGCGTCTGTCACACGGCTAGAGACAAAGATGGTAATCATAGAGTAGAGAGCGTATTTCCAACCAAAGGTCAAACCAGCTATCAGCATGATAGTCCCATTGACCAAGAAAGAAATACTACCAACATTCTTACCCGTTTTCTTGCGGATGGTCAGGCTGACAATATCTGTACCTCCACTGGAGATATTGTTGCGAAGAGCAAAACCAATCCCCAAGCCCATGACAACACCCCCAAAAAGGGCATTGATAATGGGATCCTCCGTCAAGGTCGCCACAGGGACAAACTGGATAAAGAAGGAACTCATGGATACCGTGATAAAGGTAAAGACGGTGAACTTATGGCCAATCTGATACCAAGCCAAGACCATCAAAGGAAAATTAATAGCGTAGAAGGTTAGCGAAATCGGAATATGAAAACCAAACCAGTGATTACTCAAGGCAGAGATAATCTGTGCCAGACCTGTCGCACCACTCGAATACACATGCCCCGGTTGGAAAAAGAAATTAACCGCCACTGCTGATAAAAAACCATAGACCAGAGAAGCCGAAATCTTCTCATCATATTTTTCCCGAGAGATGCTTTGTAAGACACGTAAAATTTTTATCTGATGAGCAAAGCGGCGCAGATAATAGCGCCACCGCTTAATTCGTTTTGCTTGTTTCATCTTCTTCTATTTGTAAGCTGAGTTCCTCTAGTTGTTTGAGAGCTACTGTTGAAGGAGCTTGTGTCATTGGGTCACTTGCCTTGTTGTTCTTAGGAAAGGCAATGACTTCACGGATATTTTCTTCTCCAGCAAGCAACATAACAAATCGGTCAAGCCCGATAGCCAAACCACCATGTGGTGGGAAACCATAGTCCATGGCTTCAAGAAGGAAGCCAAACTGGTCATTTGCTTCTTCAGCTGAGAAACCAAGAGCCTTGAACATGCGTTCTTGAAGGTCTTTTTGATTGATACGAAGGCTACCACCACCAAGCTCATAACCGTTCAAGACGATATCGTAAGCAATGGCACGAACCTTAGCCAAATCACCTTCTAATTCGTGAGCCGTCTCTTCCTGTGGAAGGGTGAACGGATGGTGGGCGCTCATGTAACGACCTTCTTCTTCAGACCATTCAAACATTGGCCAGTCAACCACCCAAAGGAAGTTGAATTTATCGTTATCAATCAAGCCAAGCTCTTTGGCAATACGTCCACGAAGGGCACCAAGAGTTGCATTGGCCACTTCAAGCGTATCCGCCACAAAGAGAACGAGGTCCTTATCTTCAAGAGCAAGCACTGTTGTCAATTCTGCTTGGATGTCCGTCAAGAACTTAGCAACTGGTCCGTTTAATTCTCCATCAACAACCTTGACCCAAGCAAGACCTTTGGCACCATATTGTTTGGCTACTTCAGTCATCTTGTCGATGTCTTTACGTGAATAGTTGTCCGCAGCGCCTTTGACTACAATTGCTTTTACAGCAGGTGCTTCTGAAAAGACTTTAAAGTCAACACCTTTGACCACTTCTGTCAAGTCCTGAAGCAACATGTCAAAACGAGTGTCAGGTTTATCAGAACCGTAAAGAGCCATAGCGTCATCGTATTTCATACGAGGGAATGGCAGCGTCACTTCGATACCTTTGGTTTCTTTCATGACGCGCGCAATCAAGCCTTCTGTGATATCTTGGATTTCTTGCTCAGTAAGGAAAGACGTTTCCAAGTCGACCTGAGTAAACTCAGGCTGGCGGTCACCACGCAAGTCCTCGTCACGGAAACATTTAACGATTTGGTAGTAACGGTCAAAACCAGCATTCATCAAGAGCTGTTTCGTGATTTGTGGACTTTGAGGAAGAGCGTAAAAATGCCCTTTATTAACACGAGACGGCACCAAATAGTCACGCGCCCCTTCAGGAGTTGACTTAGAAAGGAATGGTGTCTCCACGTCGATAAACTCCAACTCATCCAAGTAATTGCGAATAGAGTGGGTCACTTTAGCACGAAGTTTGAGGTTTTCCAGCATCTCTGGACGACGAAGGTCAAGGTAACGGTAACGTAAACGTGTATCGTCATTAGCCTCAATGCCATCCTTAATCTCAAATGGGGTTGTTTTAGCTGTATTAAGCACTGTCAGAGCTGTCACGTTTAACTCAACCGCACCAGTTGGCAACTTATCATTGGCTTGCTCACGCGCAGCGACCTGACCAGTCACCTCGATAACAAATTCACTACGAAGGCTTTCAGCTGTTGCCATAACCTCAGCAGAAACTTTTTCAGGATTGATAACCAACTGCATGATTCCTTCACGGTCACGAAGATCGATAAAAATCAAACCACCAAGGTCACGACGACGACCAACCCATCCTTTCAAAGTCATTTCTTGTCCGATGTGTTCCTCACGAACACGACCAGCATACATACTACGTTTCATGTTTTCTCTCCTCTTTTATTCTGTTACTATTTTACCATAAAAGCGCAGGCTCTTCATGAAAATCATCAGAAAAGTTTGCCAGTCTTTAAAAATCAAGTGAAGACTCTAAAAATTGACGCCCATACAAAAATCCGATGAAGTTCACCGGACTCTTTTATTTTGAATTTTTGCCTGCTTTACGTTTTTCAGCAATTTCAGCTGCCTTTCGAGGCAAGACAATTTCTGTTGTATAAGCTGTCCCAAAGCGCAAGACACCTGCAATAGGGGCAAAGACAACTGCTAGATAGTTGTAGAAGAAATCGCCCTTAAAGGCATAAGCTAGCGCTCCAATGATGAAAAATAGAACGACTGCTTGAATCACTGCTAATAAAATTACTCGTTTCATGTGACCTCCTGACTCTATTATAGCATGAGAATCATCAAAAAGCTGACTAAATTATTCAAAGCGTGGAGAGAAATACTGTAGACCAGACCTTTTCTGCTAATATAAGCCAAGCCCAAGCTAAAACCAAGACTAGCATAAACTAAAAATTGTTGCACATCACCTGGGAAATGAATCAAGGCAAACAGAACACTAGATACCAAAAGAAACAGAACCTGTTTGCTCTTGTCCTGCTTAGGAAAGAGATAGCGTGCCAACATCCCTCTAAAGATAAGTTCTTCCGTCAAAGGAGCAAAGACCACCACCATAAAGAAACCAAATGCAGGCTGTTCCACTGTCAGTTGAGATACGATTTGTTGACTGACCGACGGATCTTCTGGTAAAAAGAACTGGGCTGTAATAGCCACTAGCAAAACCAGAGTAGGCAACCAGATATGACGATTAAAAGCTGTTGTCTGGATGCTAACCTTTTCTGTCTGATACCATCTGTAAACTCCATAAACATAGGCTCCTGACAGGGCGATATAAAGTGGTAAGACTCCAAAGATTGAAGCCCCTAGTCCAAGAGCTGACAGAGCCATGCTCTGAACCATACCATAGATAAAGTAAAAGGATAGAACAGCTAGAAAAAACCAGCCAAGGTTTTTAAGTAGTTTCATATAAATCTCCTATCTTGCTTTATAGCTGTTTTTCAATACAAGGAGGTTCGCTATTCCTAACACAACCACCCAAGCAAGTAACATACCGATGTTAGAAAAAGATATTTCTCCACCTTTTTTATTTAAAAGATTTACAATAGGACCAACGAACGAGTAATCCAACACTTTTTGAACCGTATCATTTTGAGAAGCAATCATAGGTAAAAAAGAGACAATTAACATAGGGAAGATACTATAGACTTGCGCTTTAGACTGAGTATCTGATACCGCACCGATTAGAAGGTTGAGAAAAATAATACTAATAGTTGCTAGGAGCAAATAGATAACGTAGGCAAATAAATAACCTGATAGATCTACTTTAAGATAGATGGGAAGCACAATCATAGCAAGTAACATTATCAGAATAGGGAGAACGAGCATACTGAAAGTATATTCTGTTGCTGTCACACCACTTAGGAGGAGTGATTTAAGATTTCGTTTTTCCTTATCTTCTGCCATCATAATCGATACCATATAACCACTTCCCATGCTCAAGACCATCGTCAAGCTAGCAGATAGAAAAAATAGGCTCAATTGTCCATTCTTATTTAAAAATTCATTATATAAAATAGTCAGTCCAAAAGGCAACAATAGAGTCGCCAACAAAGATGAATTGCTAATAAGGACTTGTAATCTTAACCATAGTAGGGCATTTAATTTTCTAAACATCTAACTTTTCTCCTGTCAATCTGATAAAGATCTCTTCTAAAGTCGGCTCACAAGAGTGAACCACCATCAAATCTGTCGTGTCTAAATGTGGCAATTCTTCAAATGGAACTATCTGTTCTCGTCCATCGTTATAAACCACACGTACTTTCTTATCCACATGGTACTTCTGGATAATATCTTGCGGACTTCCATACTCTATTAAGTTCCCCTTATTCAAAAGAGATAAGCGATCACAAAGCAGAGTTGCTTCATTCATATCATGCGTGGTCAGAAAGATAGTTGTCCCCGCCTGCTTTAATTCTTGAAGTAGGGTATGAATCATCTTAGATGTTGTAGGGTCTAATCCACTGGTTGGCTCATCTAGAAAGAGAATCTTAGGAGCATTAAGAAGGGCACGAGCCAAGAACATTCGTTGTTTCATTCCTGTAGATAATTTTTCTGCGATAATATCTTTAGCATCTGCCAATCCAACCTGTTGGAGCACCTGATTTACTCTATCTGACTTGAGACCATATAACTTAGCGTAAATGAGCAGATTTTTGTAAAGACTCATCTTTTCATAAAAACCACTGCCATCACTAACTATACCGATTTGTTCCAAATCATTTGAAGTTAAATCTTGAGAATTCTTGCCTAACAAAATTGTGTTACCTTGATCTGCAGCCAACTGACCTGTTAAGACGTTGATCATGGTTGTTTTACCTGAGCCAGAAGGGCCAAGAAAACCAAAGATTTCACCCTCCTTAATCTCAAAAGAAATCTGGTGAAGAGCTTTTTTGCTCCCAAAACTTTTGCTTACATTTTCAACACGAATCATAGAAACTCCTTTATTTGAAATAACGTTTTACCATAGGTAACTGCATCACATTGATATAAATATGGATTGCTCCTACAAGCAAAAAGGCTAGTAACTGAATCTCTCCTGTCAGTAAGGAAAAGAGATCGATCAAAAAGTAGAGACCCGGCAAGACATACTGATTTAATTGGAATAAAATTCGAAAACTCTGTTCCAAATTAGCCTGACGCTCCCCTTCATCATAAGAATTTACGTACTCTAAGACATCCTTGGAAGTTGAGAAAAACTCCAAATCAAACTGACGAACGATTGCAATGGTTTTATATAGATATTTTTGAGCACTGAAAATCATCACTAATGCCAAAAAAGAAAGAGATAAGGTTATATAGCTAATATTTAGTACAACTACTTCACTACCTGAGATGAAAAGAGCTAATAAAATCACTACGCCTGCACTATTAAAAGCAATAGTTCCAAACTCGAGATTACGATACATTTGTACATAATAGCTTTCATTCAGATCATCGTCCATTTCCTCTTGATACAAGGAGTGAAATTTTCTACTTTTCTTTAAGAAATTGAACGTCAAAAACATACTAATGAAACCTAACAGTAAGCAAATAGATGATATCCATGGAATCACGGTTTTGACATCTAAAATGGTTCCGTGTTTTTCGGTATAGGTCTGAAACATCCCTGCAAACATGCCCAAGAAGCCTCCCAAGATAAAAGCCATTAAAAATAACAATACACGTTTCTTTTTCTTTTTCATATTCATTCTCCTTTTTCACTTGCTAGATTTTTTGATTTCTTTTCAATCCATTCAATTACTGGTATGAGGGCAAAATAGGCCCAAACAAATTTGTTACTTTGATAGGGACTAAACCAGCCTAGGTCCATCCCAATCAGTAGAAATACGCTGACTAATAGAGCTATGGCAACTACATAATAAATCACTTTATACTTGTTCATCACTCGTCCTCCTCCAAGCGAAATACCGATTCGACTGTTTCGTTGAAAATCTGAGATATTTTCAAGGCAATCACAACGGACGGGGTGTATTCGTCCCGTTCTAATAGGCTAATGGTCTGTCTAGAAACCTCTGCTAGCTTGGCTAGTTCGGTTTGATTGAGGCCATCGCGAGCCCGCAGCTCTTTTAGACGATTTTTTAGTTGCATGTTACACACCTACTCTCCGTCAAATTCAACGGTTTGGATATCCTCAATACGTTGCAACTTGAATTTTTCTTTTCCCTTTTTATCAACACGGCGTAGCTTGACCCATTCCTCATCAACATCCACAACTTCCCAGTTGTCTGTTCCAAACACTTGTCCAACGATTGTTGGTTTTTTCCCAATCAATTCTTTTAAAATTCTTGACATTTCTATATTTCCTTTCTGTTTTTGCTCAATTCTTTTGATTTTATTCTCCAGTTTCTTGACCTTTTGGGAATGGTAGATATAATACATAATCACAAGAGGTACAAATCCTAATGCCCACATCATAGCTCCTTTCTGCTTCCTATTTCTTAACTTGAATTTATTGTAACACATCTTTTTCTTTTTGACAATCATATTTGTCAAAAAGTTTATGATTTTTGTCATTTTGCAAAAGAAAAAGGTCAGGAATAGATTCCTGACCAGTTTATCTGCTATTAAAAGCCTAGTTTTTCAAAGATTTCTGAGAAGTTTTGGCTGATTGTCTCAAGTGACACTTGCACTTCTTCTCGGGTTTGATTGTTCTTGACCGTTACTTGTCCGCTTTCAACTTCGCTCTCTCCTAGGGTGATGAGGGTCTTGGCCGCAAAGACATCGGCTGACTTGAACTGAGCTTTGAGCTTACGGTTGAGATAATCACGCTCTGCTTTGAAACCTTGTTGGCGAAGAGCCTGGACTAGTTCTAGGGCTTTGACATTTGCTCCTTGACCCAAGACTGCGATATAGACATCTAGGGCGTTTTCGATAGGGAGGGTCACACCTTGCTTTTCAAGAATGAGAAGCAGGCGCTCTACACCAAGCCCAAAACCAAATCCAGCAGTTTCAGGGCCTCCAAAATAAGAAACCAAACCATCGTAACGACCACCCGCACAGACTGTCAGGTCATTGCCCTCAATCTCAGTGATGAACTCGAAAATGGTGTGGTTGTAGTAGTCCAGACCACGCACCATATTGGTATCGATGATATAGTCTACTCCAAGATTCTCCAACATCTGACGCACAGCATCAAAATGAGCTTGGCTTTCTTCATCAAGGAAGTCTAAGATAGACGGCGCATTCTCGACTGCTACCTTGTCTTCTTTCTCCTTAGAGTCCAAGACACGAAGAGGATTTTCCTCCAAGCGACGCTGGCTATCCTTAGACAAGGTCTCCTTGAGCGGTGTCAAATAGTCAATTAAGGCTTGACGGTAAGTCGCACGACTCTCAGGATTTCCAAGAGTGTTGAGGTGCAATTTGACACCTTGGATGCCAATTTCTTTCAAGAAATGGGCTGCCATAGCGATGGTTTCCACATCGGTAGCTGGATTGCTAGAACCAAAACACTCAACCCCAATCTGGTGGAACTGGCGCAAACGCCCTGCCTGTGGACGCTCATAGCGGAACATAGGGCCCATGTAGTAGAACTTACTTGGCTTTTGCACTTCTGGGGCAAAGAGTTTATTTTCCACATAAGAACGGACAACGGGCGCAGTTCCTTCTGGACGGAGGGTGATATGACGGTCGCCCTTGTCATAGAAATCGTACATTTCCTTGGTTACGATATCGGTCGTATCTCCGACAGAGCGACTGATAACCTCGTAGTGCTCAAAAATAGGCGTGCGCACTTCTGCGTAGTTATAGCGCTTGAAAATCTCACGGGCAAAGCCCTCAACATACTGCCATTTGACAGACTCAGCAGGTAAAATATCCTGCGTTCCTTTTGGTTTTTGTAATTTCATAGGGAATCCTCTTTAAACTTAATAGTCTTATTTTACCACAAATAGAGGGATTAAAACAGTAAGAATAAAATTAGGATTTAGATATCATTTTTGAGATTAAGAATTGTCAAAAAAATAGCCAGCAAGGAAAGACCAACAAATAGCATCCAAGTCAACTGTATATTCCATACGGCTACAAGTGAAAAACAGGCTGTTCCCACAGGTATGGATAAGGTAAATAATAAACCTAAAAAATTACTGGTACGAGCTAGAACCTCTGGAGCTAGATTTTTCAGGAGCATGGCACTAATCTTTGGTTGAACTTTACCAGACACATACAGAGTTGAACAGAGAAATAGTAAACCAAGTACGACTTGATTGAATAAATTAGCTAGACCAACTAGACTGAGTCCTACGGTCACCCACATCATCAATCTAGGCAAGGACTGCTTCCCAAAATAATCATTGCCCGTAAGGCTACTGATGATGATTGCTAACAAAGCACAGACTTGACTGATAAATAATGCCTCTGTGTAAGAAAAGTCCAAAAGAGAATGGCTCAAAAAGAAGATGTTATAGATGCTTCCTAAAGCGCCACCCAAGGCATTGATAAGCAAGACAGCACAGAGCATAAAACCAAAGTTTTTCTGTCCACCTTTAAGAAAAACGAGACGTAAATTCCGATAAATCGTTAGGAACTGGTCTTTGATAGAAAGCTTCTCATTTTTTAGTGATTCACCATCAGGAGATGAAATTGACAGGCTCAATTTGCTTTTTCCTAAAAAGAGGATGACGGCTGATACTAGGAAGAAACAGGCATTGATTCCCGCAACGAGGGAAAAATTGTTGACCGATAGCCCTAAGAGCCAGACTCCAAAAGCTTGACCACCAATAGCTGAAATATAGGTAATGAACTGGGAAAAAGAGTAAGCCTCCATCAAATCATCTTCAGCTACTTTTTCCTTAATGAGAGGCATGCGCAAACCACCTGCAAAATCACTGATGACATCACTAATGACATTGATTAAACACAGGCTAGAAAAGGCAAAGAGACTAGCTTGCTGAACAACTAGGGCTGCTAGAAAAAATAAAACCGCCTGAAACAAACCGCTATAGACCATCCATTTGACCTTGGCCCTCGTGTAATCTGCCCGAATCCCTACAAAAACTGTAAAGAGAGTCGGAACAATCATGACAATATTCGCCATAGCAACAGCAAAAGAGGCTTGTGGCAAGGTCGATGCATAGACGATAAAGACCAGGTTGAAAATCGAAGCACCAAAAGCATTGAAGAAGCGTGACAAAGTCAAGAGTCGATAAGCGTGATTTCTAAACAATAGTTTCATAGGTAATCTCCCTTCTTGTTCGAAGTTTTATGTGAAGTATGACTATAGTATAGCACTTAGAAATTTTAGAGGAAAAACTTTTGAATATATGCAACAAAAAAATAAGTAAAAAGAGACGATAGAATTTCTCCAGTGACACGAGAGAGGTCAACAATTCTATCGCTTAAAATTTCAAATGATTTTCTTAGTTTGCAGATATTCAACAATCGGTCGTATTTCTATAGTATTCGGCAGATTTATTACAGCCAAGCATCTCAAAAATACGGACAGCATCTTCCATCTTTTTCTGACCTTCCTTGACTCTGCCTTGCTTGCTATCAAGGAGACCTTCCGCCCACAAATAGACAATTCGGAAATAGGTTTCATTTTCATTGTAGAAACGCTCTTCGATAACACGTTTAAAATAAGAGGCATTGGTAAATTCTTCACACTCAATGCTGGCTAAAAAGCCATTCAATAGTATAGTGTGAAAAAGGTTTCGATTGCCAGACATTTCCATTAGGAAATCAGATTTACGTACCATCTCTCTAACATACCTAGTGAAAAGAGAAACAGATAGAAATGGTGAACTGACTGAAAATAAATTGAGTTCATAGATTCCCCAGATCTCGGTAGAAAACAAATAATCATGAAGGACTTTCCCCTCCTCTGCCGTTAACTCTACCGTATCATACATGCTCTTCATATAAGACTTGATAATAATGGCATTTAGAATATGTTTCTGTTTGTTTTGAGAATGGGTATGCTTTTGGTACTCCTTGCGATACAGGTCTTCAAGAGGTGCTATATTCTTTGGATCCAAGACATCTAGGATTTCTTTTCTCAACTCAGAATCTGTATCATACTGAAAACCTCTCGCTAGAAAGAGGATTTCCTCTACACTGGCAGATATATTTTCTAGGGCAAATAGAAACTTTTCCACCGAAAGCTCACTCTGACCTGTTTCAAAGCGAGATAACATAGACGGCGAAAATTGTCCCCCAGTTGCTTGTCTCAGCGAGATATTTCTTGACTCTCGTAATTGTCTAAAGACTTTTCCAATCTGCTCCATAGGCTTCCCCTTGATTCAGTGTTTTCTTTATATTATCATATTTTTTCAGAAAATTCATCAAAAACTTGCCAAATTGTCAGAATTATGAGAAAATAGAGGATATTTATCACGTGGAGGGACTGTAATGAGAGACGATATCAAAATCAATGACCGGGCTTTGGCCTTGCAAGACCAAATTATCGAAAAACTAGAGAAGGTTTTTGATACAGATGTGGAATTGGATGTTTACAATCTAGGGCTGATTTATGAGATCAATCTAGACGAAACAGGCCTCTGCAAAATTGTCATGACCTTCACCGACACCGCCTGCGATTGCGCCGAAAGCCTGCCTATCGAAATCGTGGCAGGTCTGAAACAAATCGAGGGTATCGAAGATGTCAAGGTTGAAGTTACCTGGTCGCCTGCCTGGAAGATTACACGAATCAGTCGCTACGGCCGCATTGCCCTTGGACTGCCACCTCGTTAAGCAGGTAAATTACTTTTGAAGATGAAAAGAAGCAAGCCAAAGTTGGCTTGCTTTTTGAATTTACTTTTTACCTGACTTGTCCATATTCCAGAAGTCTGTCACGGCTCCGCGTGAAGCAGATGATACGATATGGGCATATTTACCGAGGACACCACGACTATAGAGTGGTGGCAAGGTTGTTTCTGCCTTGCGTTTTTCAAGTTCTTCTTCGGATACGGCCATGGAAATTTCTTTGGTATCTTGGTCAACCGTAACGATATCGCCTGTACGAAGGTAGGCAATTGGTCCACCATCCTGAGCTTCAGGAGCGATATGTCCAACAACCAGACCATAAGTACCACCAGAGAAGCGTCCATCTGTCAAGAGGGCAACCTTGTCTCCTTGACCTTTACCAACAATCATTGATGAAAGTGACAGCATCTCAGGCATACCAGGACCACCCTTAGGTCCAACGAAACGAACAACGACTACATCGCCATCAACGATTTCATCTGTCAGAACGGCCTGAATAGCATCTTCTTCTGAGTCAAAGACCTTAGCTGGTCCAACGTGACGACGCACTTTCACACCTGATACCTTGGCAACCGCACCGTCAGGGGCAAGGTTCCCGTTCAAGATGATAAGCGGACCATCCGCACGTTTTGGATTTTCAAGTGGCATAATAACTTTTTGACCTGGAGTGAGGTCTGCAAAGTCAGCTAAGTTCTCAGCAACAGTCTTACCAGTACATGTGATACGATCTCCGTGAAGGAATCCATTTGCCAAGAGATATCTCATAACCGCAGGCACACCACCGACTTCGTAGAGATCTTGGAAGACATACTGACCAGATGGTTTCAAGTCAGCCAAGTGAGGCACACGTTCTTGAATCGTATTGAAGTCCTCAAGTGACAAGTCAACATTGGCAGCATGGGCAATGGCAAGCAAGTGAAGAGTGGCGTTTGTAGAACCACCTAGAGCCATAGTTACAGTGATAGCATCTTCAAAGGCTTCACGAGTCAAGATATCTGATGGTTTAAGACCTAGTTCCAACATCTTAACAACAGCACGTCCTGCTGCTTCGATATCTTCTTTCTTGTCAGCTGATTCAGCTGGATGAGATGAAGAGCCTGGCAAACTCATACCGAGAACTTCGATAGCAGTCGCCATGGTATTAGCTGTGTACATACCACCACAGCCACCAGGACCAGGGCAGGCATTACATTCAAGACGTTTTACGTCCTCAGCTGTCATGTCACCGTGGTTCCATTTTCCGATACCCTCAAAAACAGAAACCAAGTCAATATCTTTACCATCAAGATTTCCCGGTGCAATAGTTCCACCATAGGCGAAAATTGCTGGAATATCCATATTAGCAATGGCAATCATAGAACCAGGCATGTTCTTGTCACAACCACCGATAGCAACAAAGGCATCCACATTGTGACCACCCATAGCCGCCTCGATAGAGTCCGCAATGATATCACGAGATGTCAAAGAGAAACGCATACCAGGCGTTCCCATAGCAATCCCGTCCGCTACAGTAATAGTTCCAAACTGCACAGGCCAAGCACCTGCAGATTTGACACCCTCTTTAGCCAATTTCCCAAAATCATGCAAGTGGATGTTACATGGTGTATTTTCCGCCCAAGTCGAAATCACTCCCACAATCGGTGTTTCAAAGTCCTTATCTGTCATACCAGTCGCACGAAGCATAGCACGGTTTGGTGATTTAACCATACTATCATAAATGCTACTGCGGTGACGCTTATCTAATTCAGTCATTTGTTCCCTCCCATTTCAGTTTTTACTATTATAGCACATTTTAAAAGCAATGAACAGAAGAAAATTCTTGAATTTTCAGAAAATTTAGATTAATCCGGTTGATGACCTTTTAATTTTTTCATCTTTTTTTGTCAAGTAACTTTACTTTACAAAAAAAATGTGTTATCCTAGTATGGTTGATGAAAATCAGTAGATTGAATCGAATATAAATACCTAAAGGAGAAATCAAAATGGCAGTACCTGCACGTCGCACTTCAAAAGCGAAGAAAAACAAACGTCGTACACACTACAAAGTAACAGCTCCATCTGTAAACTTTGACGAAACTACTGGAGATTACTCACGTTCTCACCGTGTATCACTTAAAGGATACTACAAAGGACGTAAAATCGCTAAAGCTGCATCAGCTGAATAATAGAAGGGAGATACCATGCGCGTAAATATTACACTTGAACACAAAGAATCTGGTGAACGCTTGTACCTTACTTCTAAAAACAAACGTAACACTCCAGACCGTCTTCAATTGAAGAAATACTCACCAAAACTTCGCAAACACGTTGTGTTTACAGAAGTTAAGTAAGCATTCAATACGAATCAATACAGAAGAAAAACGCTAATTCAAGCGTTTTTTCTTTTTGTTAATTTCAGTACATTGCAATAAAAATCATTCGAATGACTACATTTTTTGTGAAATAAATTAGAGGCTCTAATATATAGAAGAATCCAAAATCCCCTGCAAATCTACATTACAAGGGACTTGTGTATTATTCTTGTACTTCTTTCTGGGCGGCCTTGCCTTGGTCTAGAAGGGCTTGGACGATTTTCTCATCGCGTAGTTTGACAGAATCGTTGATCATTTCTGCGGACTTGACGATGGTTGTTTCTAGTTGGGCACGTTTCTGACGACCCAATTCAATAGCTGCGACGATACCTTGGTTTTGAGCTACTAAACTTTCAGCCAGCTTGGTAACAGACTCAACAGCAACTGTCGGGCTTTGGGCAATTCTCTCCATTTGCGGAATCACTTCCTTGCTGGTTTCAGCTAGCATCTGAAGGGCAGCATTATTGGCATTGACAATGGCATCTGCCACGACACCTGATTTCATTGATTGTTGCAAAATACCAAGTTGGGCAATGGAAAGCTTCATTGTTGGAATCGTATTGCGACGAAGCATGCCCAATTTTTGGCGCATATCAGATGACACCTTCACAAGATTGCGCATCTGAGGTGTTGTTGCCCAGGCAACATAGAGACGGCTGACATACTCAGTATGTTGTTGTTCGAGGGTATTGACCACTTCTGCCATGCGGGCCAATTCTTGTGACTTGGTTTGGTATTCTACCGTACTTGTATCGAGTTGGTCAGCTTGGGCCTTCAGTTCGGCAGCGCGCTTGCCAGCTTCTGTCTGACTAGCTTCGATAAAGGAAATCACTCCCACTAGATTTTCAATGGATTTGGTATTGTCCTCAATCAACATCTCAGCAGAGACGATATTTCGAGCTAAGACATCTTCTTGCTTGACCACTGCGGCAGCCATGCCATCGAGCTTTTGCTCCACTGTTTTTGAATCAAAGTAAAATTCTTGTAGGGTATTCTTGCTCTTGTTAAACAATCGTTGCAAAAAGTTTGGCTTCTCTTCTAACTCAGCAATTTCAGCGTTCTTGTATTTAACTACAAAGCCTTGCAACTCACGGTTGGTGTTCTTGAGTAGATCATCCACTTGGGGAATCTGCAATTTCTTTTGTTCTGACAAGATACGATTGACCGTATTGTTCACACCTTCTACAGCAGATTGTCCAAAATCTAAGAGAGCATTTTGATTGGTGACAAATTGGTCTACTAACTGGGGCACGTGCGCCTTGATTCCTTCTTGCTGCTCAGGGCTCAACTTTTCAAGGAAGGTCAAGGTCTTGTCCGAGCCAGTATTGGTCTCGATGATTTGGGTTGTTTTATCCACCTTAGCTACCGTATTATTGGCAATCTGGTCAATATCGAAATTAAATTCTGTCATGGTTACTCCTTTGTTTCTAACCTATTCTTTACGATCTTTTTCTAGAATACGCAAACTGATATCAAAATCACGCATATCTGTTTCATTGAGTTCTCTCAAGACTTGGTCTAGCTCAAGGTCAAATTGTTCGATAGCTGCTTTAGCTTGCTCTAAGCGTTCTTCTGCCCGATTATAGTTCTTCGGATTGGCCTTAATCTTTAAATAGCCTTCTAAAATCGTTTGGAATTTCTCCATCTTCAAACTATGAATGGCCGTCAACTCTTCCTTATCCCCTTCGGCAGAGGTGGCAATCTTGTCTAAAATGGCCTGATGATCAACGGCAATATTAGCCAAGGTCTGGGATAATTCTGGAGCTAATTCCTCTGGCTCCGAATTTTCAAGATCTACTTGACTTTCTCTATCCAAACGTTCTAGCTGAACATCGATGTTTGCCCTTACTGTACGAACCTTTTTGTCAATACGGTTGTAGACATCAGCATCGATATAGGACTTGAGACGATCCGCCTCCTGATGGATTTCCCTCAGTTCGATTAATACTTGATTGGCCAGACTCTTATAGGACTCTGAGCCTTTTTCTACTAAAGTTCTCTCTAGTTGCTGAATATCCTTGTCCGCCTGACGAATCCGAGCTTTTAAAAGCTCAATTCGATCATCTAGAGAGGCATCCTGCAAAAGAGGATAGCGCCAACGTTTATAGAGACGATAACCACCATAGCCTAGCAGTACACAAGCTGCAAGCGGAAGAGCATATTGGACCAAAAGGCCCAGTAAGAACAAGAAGCCCCAAAAATAGAGACAACCTTTCCAAAAACCATTACCCGATTTCATAAACATTCCTTATTTTCAATTTATAAGTCTATTTTAGCACAAAAGAGCAAAATGAGGGCGGAAATCCCCTAGAAAAGAGTTGATTTCTTTGCTGTAGAATGGAGGCTAGTAGCGCGTGGGCTAATTTCAGTGAAGCGGACTCAAACCACAGGCTTCCGTGTTATAAGATTGCGTAATGACCTCTGAGGACATATCAAAACAAAAGCTTGAAATATCGGAGGGGTTGTGTTAGAATGAAAGCATAAAGGGAAAATAATGCTTCTAGCATATATAACTAAAAAGCCCCACCGTGCCACCGATGGGGTTTTTTGCTACCCTCTAAAAGGGTTAAATGCTACTTCCTACGTCTCTTTATCCATAGCTTGAAAAGCTCAGATAGTACGTTAACAAGTAACGGAGCTAGAAAAAGGGAAAATAATTCTAGCATATATAACACCTCCCTTCCTTAAAGTGAGGGGGCCAAAATATTATATCACACCAGATTTATATCATCAGCATCGCTTAATTCTTGGCATAGATAGACTTAGATGCGCAAATAATCTTACTAGCAAATCTCCATACAAACCCAGAAATCAACATTTTAAGACAAAGTAAAAAGCCCACTGTTGTAGGCTTTCTGTAAGATATATCTTAAAATTAAAGCATTTTGTTGTAGAATTCAACGACAAGTGCTTCGTTGATTTCTGGGTTGATTTCGTCGCGTTCTGGCAAGCGAGTCAATGAACCTTCCAATTTTTCAGCGTCGAATGATACGAATGCTGGACGTCCAAGAGTAGCTTCTACTGCTTCAAGGATAGCTGGAACTTTCAATGATTTCTCACGAACTGAAATCACTTGACCTGGAGTTACGCGGTATGATGGGATATCAACGCGTTTTCCGTCAACAAGGATGTGACCGTGGTTTACGAATTGACGAGCTTGACGACGAGTAGTCGCAAGACCAAGACGGTAAACAACGTTATCCAAACGGCGTTCCAAAAGAAGCATGAAGTTGAAACCTAGGATTCCGCCTTTGATTTTTGTAGCTTGTACGAACAAGTTACGGAATTGTTTTTCACCTACACCGTAAGTGAAACGAAGTTTTTGTTTTTCAGCCAATTGCAAACCGTATTCTGACAATTTAGAACGGTTGTTTGGTCCGTGTTGTCCTGGTACGTAGTTACGACGTGCCAATTCTTTACCTGTACCTGTAAGTGAAAGGCCAAGGCGACGAGCTTGTTTCCAAGATGGTCCTGTATAACGTGACATGTGAATGTCCTCCTGATATAAATAATATTTCGGTGGAAATAGTCACTTAGAAAGCCCTGATTCGTGCAGATGCCCTTCGCCTAAACAGCCAAGGTTACTTATCATAAGACACCTGTTGACGAGCTTCATGCTTTCCTGCTGATATTTCACACAAAATCCATTTTACCATGAATGGCTAGATTTGTAAAGGGGTTTTAAGCTTTATTTTCATTGCCAGAGAGATTGAGAAGGAGGGTAAAGGTGCTTCCGAGGCCGTACTGGCTGGTAACTGTGATTTCTCCACCCAATTGATGAGCCAATTCACGCGCAATAGCAAGTCCTAAGCCATGACCACCTGTTTTCATGTTACGCGAAGTTTCTACACGATAAAGGCGTTTGAAAATATTCTCCAAATCCTCTGGGGCAATCCCCTGTCCCTCATCCGTCACACTGATTGAAAGCTGGTTATTTTCCAGCTTGGCCACCACTTCCAGCTTGGTTCCTGGAGCTGAGTATTTAAAAGCATTATTGACCAGATTCACCAAGATACGAGAAAGTTTGGCATAATCTCCCTCAATCCGTGCAGACTCAGGAATTACCTGCAAATGGACATCTCGCTCTTCCTGCTCAATCAAGAACTGAAATTCACTCATGCACTCAATCAAGAGCTGGTCCAGAAAAATGCTGTCTTTGCTGGTCGTTTCGACCTGATTTCTAGCTGTGTTTAGGGTCAAAAAATTCAACTCCTCAACCAGTTTATTGAGTCTTTCAGTCTGGCGCCCAATGGTTGCTAGATAATGGTCCTGTTCTCCTTCCTTGATAACCCCATCCAAAATCCCTTCTACCGTCGCTTGGATCGAAGTGATGGGGGTCTTGATATCATGCGAAAGTTGAGCAATCATCAAGCCCTTTTCTCGTTCGCTTTCTTCCAAGGAATCAAATGTCGCCTGCAAATCATGGGACATTTCATTGAAAGCTTGGCCTAATTGTTGAAATTCTACAGGGCCTTGAACCTCCAGATTTGCAGGGAAATCCTTGTCCGCTACTCTCTTGGCATGTTCCTTGAGTTTGCCCAATGAAGTAAAGACCGGCGATAGGAGAAAGAGACTAATCCCAGCACCGATAAAACTAGCCACTAGAGTCATACCCACTAGGAAATAAATTTCTCTTTCTTCAATTAGCATTCGCTGGATGGCCCAAAAAACCACGATAATCGTTAGGAGTGTTGAAATGACATACCCCACTAAAATATAACTTTTTAATTTCATTAACTACCTCGTGCTTTCTCAATTTTGTAGCCCAAGCCCCAGACGGTTTTGATGGTGGGTGTTTCTGAACTAGCATGTTTAGCCAACTCCTGTCGAAGAGCATGAATATGAACATTCAAGGTATTGGTGTCATCCACATAGTCTTCTTGCCAGACCTTTTCATAGAGGTCTGTCTTAGAGAAAACCCGCTCTGGATTGCTGGCTAAAAGCCATAGAAGTTCGAAGGATTTGACGGTCAAATCAAGCGCCACATCTCCAACTTGGACCTCATGGCTACCATGATTCATCCGTAAATTCCCGAGACTGACGACTTCTGTCTCACCTCCACGATGAAGGCGACGCAAGATATTGTGGACACGCAAAACCAGCTCACGAGGACTAAAGGGCTTGGCAATAAAGTCATCTGCCCCTAAGCTCAAGCCGTAAATCTTGTCCTGCTCACTGGTCTTAGCCGTGATAAAGAGAAAAGGCTGATCCGGAGATTGATACTGAACTTCGCTAATCAAATCATAACCATCCATCCGAGGCATCATGATATCTGTAATAATCAAATCAATTGGTTTTCTCTTGAAGATTTCTAAGGCCTCTACTCCATCATGGGCCACCAAAACCTGATATCCTGCCTGAACCAGATAACGTTGATGAATATCTGTGATTTCTACCTCGTCGTCAACGAGTAAAATTGTCTTTCCCATCTGTCTCTCCTTTGAAAAAAACAGTGCTATACCACAATAGTATAACACTATTTTAATCTCTTTACGAACATTCTAAACGATATCTGGATTTTTCATATCCTAGATAGAAAGTCTGTAGCTAGACTAGTCATTTTCTTCTTTTTTAGCTTTCAAACCGAGTCCACCTAGAAGTCCGGCCAAGGCTAATCCAAAGAATCCAAGAGTAGCCATTGATGTTTGGGCTTCACCAGTATATGGAAGCATGTCTTTTTGGTCTTTCATTTGATCAGCCATCATTGGACTTGATACCTTGTTATTAGATACCATCTTGCCTTCATCAGACATTTTGCTTGAGGCTGCTGGAGCTTGATCTTGTTTCATGCTTGGTGTTGCCATAGGCTGGCTAGCATTCATGGTTTTGTCCTGCTCTTTGTTAGGCATCATCTTATCCTGACTAGCAGCTGGCATTTTAGATTTCATCTCATCTTGATTGGCACTAGGCATTTGAGCGTTCATCTTAGATGCATCTTGATGACTATTCATCATTGGAGCCGGCATAGCTGAACCATTAGAAGATGGGACGAAACCTGACTGCATCGGAATCAGAGACTGATGTCCATGCAAGTTCACTGTCAAATCTTTTGTCGCTACAAGGTTGCTCAAGTCTGCCTTGCCGTCTTTAGCACCGTAAACCTTGATGGTAGCTTTATAGCTTTGAGTGCCGTTTTGTTTCAAGAGGTCAAGAAGAGCTTTATCAGATTTTCCTTGAGTGCCGGCCAAGTCTACTTCATAGAAATAGAGACCTTTGCCCAATTTTTCTACTGGTGGAAGAGCTGGATTTTTAGCTGAACCATTGTCTGACCATGGGGCCTTGTCAGAAGCTTTCAAAATCAGACGAGTCAACATACCATCACCAGCGAAGAATTCATATGGGATAACTTGGTTAACACCGGCTGTGAATGGACCTGGCAAGTTGGCTTTATCTAGGTAAGTAGCTGGAACGTCTACTGTGTCTTTGGTATTGTCAGCCACACCTTTTTGAACTTCAGCTGGAGTGGTTAAGCCATTCAAATTGACATCCAAATCCTTAGTCGCTACGAGATTTGTCAAATCAGCCTTGCCGTCTTTAGCACCGTATACCTTGATAGTTGCTTTATAGCTTTGCGTACCATTTTGTTTCAACAAGTCAAGCAGTTCTTTGTCAGATTTTCCTTGAGTGCCAGCCAAATCCACTTCATAGAAGTAAAGGCCTTTGCCCAATTTCTCTACTGGTGGAAGAGCAGGATTTTTAGCTGAACCGTTGTCTGACCATGGAGCCTTGTCAGAAGCTTTCAAGATAAGACGAGTCAACATGCCGTCACCAGCGAAGAATTCGTATGGAATAACTTGGTTGACGCCGGCTGTGAATGGGCCTGGGAAATTGGCTTTGTCCAAGTAAGTAGCTGGGACATCTACTGTGTCTTTGGTATTGTCAGCCACACCTTTTTGAACTTCAGCTGGAGTGGTTGCTGGTTGAGCTTCATTTGCTTCACGGTCTTGTCCAGAAACTGTAGGCGCAGGATTTGTCGCAGGTTTAAGCGCATCTCCTGTTTCTTTCTTAGATTCTGGTTTTGCTTGCACTTCTTCTTTTGGCGCTACCACTTGGTCTTTATCAGCTACATTCACTTTTTCTGGAGAGCTTGTAGCATCCAAGCTTGCTTTAGGTGTTGAGTCTACCTGTTCTGAAGGAAGAGCTGTATCAACTGCTTCTTTGAGAAGTTCTACTGGTAAGTCACTCTTTTCACTCACCGAAGTAGCATCTGGTACAACTTGAGCAGGGGTCGGATTGACCACATCGGCACGTACAGAACTTGGCTGACCAACCAGGACAAAAAAGCCACTGGCCACAACAACTGAGGCAACACCGACACTAAGACGGCGAATAGACCAACGAGTATATCTTTGATTTGGATTGAATTTCATAGGATTCTCCTTAGAGTTTTTCTTTATTTGATGACTCTAGTATAATCTCCTAAAATTAAAAAGGATTAAGAAAAAGTTAAAATTTTTCTTAAATCCCTCTTATAAAATACTTATATTAATTAAATCCATAAACAGACTTGGTGATTTGATAGACAACATTGGAAAGTTTGCGAGCTGGCAAGACCGAATGTTTGGTCAAACGGCTCAACATGGTCTTACGGATAGCCTGAAAGACCTCTGGATTTTCCTGCTGAATATAGGTCCACAGCTCCCGTTTTTTAGCCAGATGCTCTGCTGTGCCTGCTCGGTTGAGCAGGGCACTGGAAATCACCGTCGTGATCTCAATATGATTCAACAGATATTCTCGCATTTTGGGGTGGCTTACTTGGGATAAATCAAGCTGGTCTACCAAGAGTCGATTGACCTTGAGTTGCTGGTCAATACGCTTAATCATCACTTGCTCATTGACAGACTGGTCCTCACGCCCAATCAAATAACGATAGAAATCGACAGGCAGATAGTACATGGTCTTAACCTGCTGAAGGGGGGTAAAGACAAAGAGATTATCGACATAAAAAGTATGCTCAGGCAGTTGGAACTGGCTCGCTCGCAACAAATCTGTCCGGTAAATCAGCGAGTGCATCATGATATACTGACCTTTTGAGAAATTTCCAACCTGATCCCAGCCAAAAATCTGCTGGACAGGCAAGACGGACTCGTAACTCATACTCTTCTTACGAGACTGACCTTCCTTTTCATATACAAAATTAGTCACAAAGGCATCAACTTCCTGCCCCTCACTCTCTAGTTCCTGCAAGGTTTCAAGAATTTTCAAGTAGGTACGAGGATCCACCCAGTCATCACTATCCACTACTTTAAAATAGCGCCCAGAAGCCTCCGCTAAGCCACGATTGACCGCACCGCCATGACCCTTATTTTCCTGATAGATAGCTCTAACGATGTTAGGATACTTGCTGGCTAAACGCTCAGCAATTTCCTGAGTCTGGTCCTGAGACCCATCATTGATAATCAAAATCTCAACTTGCTCACCACCAATCACTAGCGACTCCACACAGTAATGAAGATAGGCAGCAGCATTATAGCTGGGGATGGCGATAGACAATAACTTCATAATCTACTCCTTTAGGGGACTGATTTTTTCTTATACTCAATGAAAATCAAAGAGCAAACTAGGAAACTAGCCGCAGGTTGCTCAAAGCACTGCTTTGAGGTGGCAGATAGAACTGACGAAGTCAGCTCAAAACACAGTTTTGAGGTCGTGGATAGAACTGACGAAGTCAGTAACCATACCTACGGCAAGGCGACGTTGACGTGGTTTGAAGAGATTTTCGAAGAGTATTACTCTCTCTTATCATTTCTTTCTATTCTACCATAAAGTCCAGTTTTTGAAGGACTTTTACTGGAATACAAGGTGTTCTGCCTCTATTTGCTATTTTGGACATCAAAAAAGAGGGGATTCCCCTCCTTACGAATTTAATTGGCTCTATAATATTTGTAGTGGGTAAATCCCCTATAGATATTATGGAGCCTATTTTTGTGTAGAAAAAAAGTCCCATATGACCTATAATGAAAAGCGACGAAACAACTCATTAGAAAGAATCATATGGAACCATTACATTTTATCACAAAACTACTCGATATCAAAGACCCTAATGTCCAAATTATGGATGTTGTTAATAGAGATACCCACAAGGAAATCATCGCTAAACTGGATTATGAGGCCCCATCTTGTCCTGAATGTGGAAGTCAAATGAAGAAATATGACTTCCAAAAACCATCGAAAATTCCTTACCTTGAAACAACTGGTATGCCTACCAGAATCCTCCTTAAAAAGCGTCGTTTCAAGTGCTATCATTGCTCTAAAATGATGGTCTCACAGACCTCTCTCGTCGAGAAAAATCACCAAATTCCTCGTATTATCAACCAAAAAATTGCGCAAAAATTGATTGAAAAAACTTCTATGACCGATATCGCTCATCAACTGGCTATTTCAACTTCAACTGTCATTCGCAAGCTTAATGACTTCCGTTTTAAGCATGATTTTTCTCGTCTTCCAGAGATTATGTCTTGGGACGAGTATGCCTTTACCAAGGGAAAGATGAGTTTCATTGCACAAGATTTTGATAATCTTAACATCATCACTGTTCTTGAAGGCAGAACACAGGCTATCATACGAAATCACTTTCTGCGCTACGAGCGAGCTGTTCGTTGTCAGGTGAAAATCATTACGATGGATATGTTTAGTCCTTATTATGCCTTGGCTAAACAGCTTTTTCCATGTGCTAAAATCGTTCTAGATCGATTTCACATTGTACAACACTTAAGCCGTGCTATGAGTCGTGTTCGTGTCCAAATCATGAATCAATTTGAGCGAAAATCCCATGAATACAAAGCCATCAAGCGCTACTGGAAGCTCATACAGCAGGATAGTCGTAAACTCAGTGATAAACGTTTTTATCGCCCTACTTTTCGCATGCACTTAACAAATAAAGAAATTCTAGACAAGCTTTTGAGCTATTCAGAAGACTTGAGACACCACTACAATCTCTATCAGCTCTTACTTTTTCACTTTCAGAACAAGGAGCCAGACAAATTCTTCGGACTTATTGAGGACAATCTAAAGCAGGTTCATCCTCTTTTTCAGACTGTCTTTAAAACCTTCCTCAAGGATAAAGAAAAGATTGTCAACGCCCTTCAACTACCCTATTCCAACGCCAAATTGGAAGCGACCAATAATCTCATCAAACTTATCAAGCGAAATGCCTTTGGTTTTCGGAACTTTGAAAACTTCAAAAAACGGATTTTTATCGCTCTCAATATCAAAAAAGAAAGGACGAAATGTGTCCTTTCTCGATCTTAGCTTTTCTTCAACCCACTACAGTTGACAAAGAGCCATTTAATTCTGCCAAGTCATCTAGATACTGGTTATTAATGACCGCCAAGATATAGGCATCTTCCTTCAAGAGATCATTAGGGCCAAACTGGACATCCAAGGGGGAATTTTCTTGTTCACGAAATCCTAGGACATTGAGATTGTATTTGCCACGTAGATCCAGCTGGCTCAGGCTTTGGCCTGCCCAAACACTAGGAATTTTCATCTCCACGATAGACACATTTTTATCCAGCTGAAAGACATCAACATTGTTATGAAAGAGAATGGTCTGTGCTAGGGACTGGCCCATCTCATACTCAGGCGAGATTACCGAGTCAGCACCGATTTTTTCCAGTACCTTCTTGGCTGTCTGGCTTTTGACCTTGGCAATAACCCTAGGCACACCCAAACTTTTACAGTGCATTACTGCAAGCACACTCGACTCCAGATTTTCCCCTGTTGCCACTACAACCGTATCACAGGTATCAATTCCTGCGGTTCTGAGGAGTTCCTCGTCTGTAATATCGCCCACAACTCCACGCGCCAAAACAGGCTCAAATTGATTGATGCGCTCGGCGTGGTCGTCAATGGCAATAATATTCATATCTTGCTTGGCTAGAGCCGTCAGGACACTACTCCCAAAAATCCCCAAGCCTAAAATTCCAATCGTACGATCTGACATCGTTCTTCCTTTCTTATCCAATACTAATATCTGCTTTCATATACTGAATCAAATCTTTCTTATCCGGCTGGTAATCCGCTAGACTAACCAGCAAGGTCAAGGGACCGATACGGCCAATAAACATGAGCACCATGACAATGCTGAGAGCCAACTTGCCCAATTCTGGCGTCAGATTTGCCGTTACCCCAACTGTCGCAAGGGCTGAAATGGTCTCAAACATGAGGTAGATAAATCGCGGTGTTCCTTCTGCCGTAATTCCCAACAACATCAAACCCAACAAGAAGGTCATCAAAAAGATAATGAAGACACTAAAGGATTTTTGGACTGTTCGAGCTTCAATGGTTCTCTGCGCAACATTGGCATGAGGCAAGCCCAGCAATTCACTACGAGCAAAGACCAATAAGACAAAGAAAGTCGTAATCTTGAGCCCCCCAGCCGTCCCTCCAGGCGCTCCTCCGAGAAACATCTGTAGGATATAGATAAACAAGGTCACAGGCCGAGCTTGAGTGTAATCAATAGAAGCAAAGCCAGCTGTTCTCATGCTGACAGTTTGGAAAAAGCTAACCAGCACTTTCTCTGGGACACTGAGATTGCCAATGGTTCCTGGATTGTGCCACTCCGTAAAGAGTGTGGATACTGTCCCAAACAGCAAGATCCCTGCAGTCAAGAAGAGGACCAACTTGGTGTGGAAACGCAGACGGCGTTTTTTCTTCTTGTCAAACTGGGTTGCCAAGTCAAACCAGACCATAAAGCCGAGACCACCCGTGATAATCAAGCCAGCAATGACTAGATTGATCAAGGGATCCGTCTGAAAAGCCACTAAACTGCTACTGCCGAAATTATCAAAACCAGCATTACAAAAGGCGGAAATGGCTAAAAAGATAGAGGTGAAAATGCCCCGTTCCCAGCCAAAGTCAGGAATAAAACGAAAACTTAACAGGAAGGCACCCAAGCCCTCCACCAGAAAAGTCGTCAAAAAGATAGACCGCATAAAGGCCTTCAGCGACCGAGTCTCCCCGTAACTAAAACTCTCCTGAATGGTTTCACGACTGCGAAGACTGAGCTTTTGCTTCCCCTGAATATAAAAGACTCCGATAAAGGTCATGAGCCCCAGACCACCAATCTGTATCAAGAGCATACAAATCAACTGGCCCCAAACATTATAGGTAGTAGCCACCGGTTGCGTAAAAAGTCCCGTCACACAGACCATAGAAACCGTCGTAAAAAGATGGTCAAAATAAGTAGCCTGCGAACCGCTTGCCTGGACAAAAGGCAGACTCAAAAGGAGAGAACCTATAAAAATAACTCCAGCGAAACTTAAAAAAATCCGACGAGCTGGCGAAAGTCCGCCAAAGACCCTTTCAAGTTTTTTCACAAATAATTTGAATAACATACATCCATTGTACCATAAAAAGAAGGAGAGTAGCTAGATCTGAGAGACTATCTCAAGGCAGAGTTCCAAGGCCTTTTCGAAAGCCTCTGAACCCCAATCACGACTATCGTACTGGTCCAAGTCTGCTAGAGAGTCCGCTGTAAACAACAATTCTCCCCAAAGAACGCCACGCAGTTGAGCTACCGCCGCAAGTGCAGCACACTCCATCTCCACAACAGCACAGCCTTCCTCCTTGCGATAAGCTACCTTTTCAGCCGTTTCTCGGTAAAAGCCATCTGTCGTCCAGGTTATGACTTCCTCATAGGGAATCCCTTTGGCTTCCAAAACTCGCTCAATGGCAGCAATAGCCTCTGGCTGAATTTCCATATAACGAGAAGGTGCCACATAGTGGTAACTAGCACCCTCATCTCGTAAAGCCCGAACTGGGACTAGAAAGGCGTTCTCCTCTATATCAGCTAGCACACCACAGGTTCCGGTTGAAATAATCTGCTCCACACCATAGCCAATCAACCAATCCATAAACTGGGCCGCTGGAGCCGAACCGACAGGCGCCTGGGCCAGACAAATTTCCTCACCCTTGTAGTTCACGACATAGACTGGATAGGTCTTGGTGGCAGAAATGAATTCTCCGACACAGTCCGCCCCTACTTCCCTCGCATAACGGTCAATCTTCTCTTCTAAAAAAGCATAGACACACTTCTTGGGCAAGTGCAAGTCCAGTTTCTCGTGATTTGGCATAATGACCGCCTGAGGATTATCATCAAACTCTAAAATGGGAATCACATGTTTCTGAATCATAACCCACCCCCTCTGATTTTGTACTATTGTATCAAAAGCTGACTCAGTGTCAAGGAGTTGAATTTAGCAATCCAGAAATCTCCTCTTCCATACACTTGAGAAATCGTTGCACCGCTGGAGAAGTCGGTTTCTGTTTTGGCAAAGCGATTGAGGACTTATGAAGAATACAAAATCCAACAACAAAAAAGACATGAATCTGAAATAAGCAGAACATGTCTTTTTTAGCTTGTTTGAAAGTCAAGTAAATAAATCTTAGCTCTTCTAGAACTCCCTTATTTCCACAAACCACCTAAAATCTGTTTTTCTAATAAGTCTAGGTCCTCTTCCTTTATTTCTCCGTTGTCGCTAACGATATAAAGTTGAGCGAAGTAAGCCAACAATGGACCAACACAAATACGAACCATTTGAGGAATCGTTAACTCTGTATTTACACGTGGATCTGCTAGCAATTCTTTATGAAGCACTCGAAGTTTATCTTGAATAGCATTCCAGATAAAAATCTGTTCATTTTTTAGTTTCTTATTTGAAAAACTCTCCTGCAGAATGATTTTCATCAAAGCACGATTTTTTTTGAGATAGCTCATACGATCGTGGACGAGATAACGAACCCTCTCTTCTGTCGTTTCAAAAGCTAAGAGTTCCTCAACAAAACTACCGAAAATGCCTGGGACTACAGGATGTAAAATAGCCGTCAATAGATCATCCTTCGTCTTAAAATACTTAAACAAAGTTGCCTGGCTTAGTCCAGCACGCTCAGCTATGTGAAGAGTTGAGGTCCCATGGTAACTCCTAGTTGATATGAGATCCACTGCTGCCTGCATGATTTTTTTCTTTCCTTGAGGGTAATTCGCTTCTTCTAAGTAATCTTCAAACGATTCAAAAACAGTCTTATCCATCTAATCTTCACACCTTTTTAGCATTATTTATGTTGATTTCTAAACTTTACGATAACGACGCAATCCAACAATATTGAGAATTGTTAAAATGATCAAGAAAATCATTAAAACACCAAGATTTGGCAAAATATCACCAAGATTGTGTCCGTAAAGAATAATCTGGCTTATTGCATCACCAGAATAGGTTAATGGCAAAAATTTCCCCACAGTTGGAGCCCATGCTCCCATGGATGACAATGGAATAATCCCTGAGAAAAAGAGTTGAGGCATAATCACGAGAGGAATAAATTGCATCATTTGGAATTCTGATTTTGCTAGAGTAGACAAGAGAATTCCAAAAGCTAGTGCTACAAGAGCCAGTACCACATTAACTATTATAACATTTAAAATATTTCCTACAACTTCTACATCTAGTAGCCAAATTGCTGCTAAAACGACAACTGCCGTTTGAAAAATCGCAATAATACCGTAAGACAACATATAGCCATAGACAATTTCAGAACGTTTCACTGGGGTTGCTAACAAGCGATCCAAGGTTCCACTTGTGCGCTCTTTCAAAAGTGCCATACCAGAAATCAAAAAGACAAAGAAGAAGACCACAAAGCCAATTAAAATTGGAATCATACGTGCAAAGAATCCAGTATTTTTATCTCCATATTGGTAAAATTCTTTGATTTCAGGCGCCTTTGCATCTAATTTCAATTGTGGAAGAGCTTGTTTGATACGAGATAGTAACTGATCGGTGCCTTCACTGGCGATACTTGTTCGTAACACTTGTCGTATCATAGATGTCTTGGAGGCATCTGTATTTGCGTAGTCGACCTGATACTCACCGTCTTTATAAGAAATCACAGCATCGACTTTTTCATTTGCTAGCGCTTCTTTGGCCTGATCTAAGTCTTGATAAGTCTCGATGTCCACATGATCAAGCTCATCCATTTTCGTTATCAAACCAGTTGGTAGATCTTGTGTCGCTAACTTGACATTCACGGTTGTACTAGCTGAAAACATGAGGTTCATCAGCCACATAATAAATACCGGCGCTACAAACATCATAGCCAAGGTTCGTTTGTCACGAAGCAATTCTTTGATAACTTTTTTAGCAATAGCAATGGTTCTCATCTTACTCTCCTTCTGCTTTCAAAAATACTTCTTCAATACTTGAAACTTGATAACTTTCTTTTAAGTGTTGCGGTGTATCAAAAGCAATGATTTTTCCACCTAATAATAAGCCGACCTTATCCGTTAACTCTGCTTCATCCATAACATGGGTAGTAACTAATATCCCAACCCCATTGTCTCTAAGCGCGAATAATTCTTTCCAGATTTTCTTCCGAAGAGAAGGGTCGATTCCAACTGTCGGTTCGTCCAAAATCAAGAGCTGAGGATTCCCCAGAAGCGCGATGGCTAAAGACAAGCGTCGCTTCATTCCTCCAGAATAACCGGATACCGTTTTATTCAAATGCTCTGTCAGATCCACAACTTGAGCCACATGGGCAATTTCAGCTGTCAGATCTCTTTTGGATAGCCCTTTTAGCTGACCAAAAAATTCCAGATTTTCTTGACCTGACAAAGCCTCATATAAGGCATCTGACTGGGCCATATAACCAATATCTCCTAAAATATGACGATTGGGCATAGTATGATCCAATACCAAAGCAACCCCTCCGTCAGCTTTTTCCATCCCTAACATAGTCTTAATCATAGTCGATTTACCAGCACCAGACGGACCTATTAAGCCTATAATTTCTCCCAGCTGCAATTCAAAGCTGACATGATTCAAAACCATTTGACGACCAAAAGACTTATCCAAATCTTGTAAATGTAGCAATTTTTTCATATGTTTCCTCCTAGGTGAGTGTTTACTCACTTGTCAAGAAAAAAGTTGAAATTCTTTAAAAAATAAAGCACCAGATTCGTATCTGATGTTTATAATGCACATGTCTTATTTCTAAAAATGTTTTTGAACTTCCTCTCTATACTCCGAAATGGTCTTTTCTGTCCACTTTATTAAAGGCCTATTTCCCCTCTACTTTTCTCGGCTAATCCAACCATCGTCATTGCTATCGCAACTCTAATGACCTTGGTAATGGGAATTCATTTTACTCATTTTTATATGAAACAGACTAAGAAATTTTCAAGACCTAATTGAAACCAAATTAGCCCTTGGAAGTCAAAAAATCCTCGAACTCTACGCTGACCGTCTAGCAGAATCAGACCAAATGCGGCATGGCATTTCTAAGAATTCGGTTAAGGGACGTAACCTACAAGCTGCTTACGTGGATGGATTTACTTTGAGAGATTTCTTCGCCTTCAACCAAGGACTAAATAAAATGGGTGACCAAGCACTTCCTTTTAAAATTCACCCTGAACATTTTGTATTTGCTGGAGTTCACGGTGGAAAGGAAGTGAGGAGTTGATTGGAGAGTACGGTCAACCAACTTATCAAAAAATCTTTATCAGTCTAGATGCTGAAAAACCAGTCGTTCCTGATTCCGATACAAAATGATACTGCCACTCTCATGTCCGATCCAAGCCTTGATATCAAGATGTATGGTATGCACCAGTTCAAAATGAAAAAGGTGGACTCCGCATCAAATTAGGCGTCTTTTCCCCAGAAGCAGCCCCAAGCGAGATGGTACTCGGTCACCAAGAACACCTAGCAGTTGAATTTTTTAATGCCCTCACAATCGCCTGTCAAAACAAAACAATTAAGGGAAAACTACTCAACGCCCTCTTAAAATTCAAGTAAACAAAAACGGGTGACTGAACAATTTAGCCCTTGAAAGCTACAATTGCAAAGTCACTCGTAAAATATGAATCTATAAGCGATATAAAAAACATACTAGTAATTACTTACGATTACTACCTTTAAATAAGATCATCGCTGTCTTACTCTATCCGGAAGTTATTATCAAATTTTTAAAAAATCAACTTCCAAGATGATCATTCACTATAAAGAACTTCTAACTCCCTTTTTAGATATTCAGCCAGATGTTGATGAGCAAAGATGTCAGCATTCTTTTCCGCCGTAGGATTATAGTTTGTATTGGTATTTACATCATACACATAAATATCACCGCTTTCTGATTGAACCCATTCTATAGCTGCGACATCAATATGAGAATTTTTAAGGAAGTTTTCATAAGCTTCTTTTTGAGATTCTGGTAAAGGTTCTGTAATTTGGAACTTTTCAGAAGTTTCCAGTTGTTCTGGTCTCTTACCAATTTGACAACCATCTGCTGGACAAAGTTGGAAACCATCTGAAGAATCAATTGAAACAGTATAAAGGAACTTCTGATTGATAAACTCTGAACGACGGATACGACCATCACTTGGTTTAATATAAGCCTGCAACAAGGTAATACCATCTACTGAAGGTTCAAAAGCAGAACTATTAACATAAGCTTCCAGTTCCTCTTCATTTTGGAAAAGTTGAACTCCTAATCCTTTTCCTGCTCTGTTATGCTTGGTAATTAAAGGATAGATATTCAATTTTCTTGCTGCCTCAATGATATTTTCTGGGCCCAAAACAGCAACTGTTGCTGGAGTTTCAATACCAGATTCATTTAATTTCAAATATTGTTTCACCTTACTGATTTCTAGATTGATGGCTCCCGTTCCATTAACTACTTTACGTCCATGAGCTTCTAGCCAAGTAAGTACCTGTTCCGTAAACTCTGGTGCATAACGATGGCCTCTCGTATGAGAAGATGCAGACATCCTATTGTAAAAAATTCCTTGTGGAGGCGGACTTTGAAGATCTAATATCCCACTTGATAGATCCCATAGTTCATAAGGTACTTGTATTTTTTCTAACCATTTTACTAAATGCTGTGTCCATTCAATATTTTCATGAATCACATAAACTTTTGCGTTACTCATAACTCCTATCTCCTTTAAGAAAAGTTAACTGACAATTGATGTTGCTTGTCTTCTTCTAAACTATAACCCTCGGTTTTTTCAATGACACTGACCGTTAAGATTTGACCCAAAACATTGATCATTGTACGACCAGCATTCACAAAGAAATCAACTGCAAAAATTAAGGCTACTCCTTCTACTGGCAATCCAAGCTGAGGAGCCGCCGCCAACAAAACTACGATAGCACCTGATGGAACAGTCGCTGCAGTTTTCCCAATCAAGGTCAAGAGTAAAACTGTAAATAAGAGACTTGATAATGAAAGTTGGATGCCATAGGCATGTGCGATAAAAATAGTAGCTACCGAGAAATAGACCGCTGCTCCTTCTAGATTAAAGGTATATCCTAGGGGAACAACTAAATCAATCGTACTCTCATCATGCCCCTGTTTTTTTAAATCCTTTAATAGGGAAGGCAACACGACACTCGAACTACCCGAAATAAATGCTAGGGTCAAGAGGCTCCAATTTTCACGAAAAGCAGTCAAATATGGTACTTTAAATATAGAGGCAATCAGAGGAAAAACAACTAAAATGAGAACTGCATAAGCCAAATAGGTTCCGATAACAAATTGACCAAGTCCAACTAACTTATCAATTCCTGTACTAGCGACATCTTTTGCAATAAAACCAAAGATTCCGATAGGAGATAATTTTACAACAACAGTTACAATTTTATAAATAGCTTCAATCCAGATCTGGAAACCTTCAAGAATTTTTTGGGTTTTATCACTCTTCAAGCTACCAATTCCATAACCAAGAAATATAGCAAAAACAATAATTGGAAGAAGAGAGCCCTCTGAAATTGACTTCACAATATTTGATGGAATAAAACCAAGTAAAAACTCACTCAATTGGACATTATTAGCTATCCCATCGATATTACCTCCAGTTTGACCAATATTCACACCTTGACCAAATCCCAAATAGTAACTAGAGAATACAAATAACAAAGTGATTGCAGTTGTGACAGCGAAAAAATAGAGTAAGGTCTTCGTTAAAATTTTACCAAACGATTTTTTTCCAATGACACTAGCCACTGCAACTACTATAATTGGGAATATTAGTGGAATAATGACCATATTTACCAATTTAATGAATGCTTGTCCTAGAAATTGATAAAAACCTGAAAATTGTGGCCAGATTACTGCAACAATAACACCTAAAATCAAAGCTAGCAATAATTGCAAACCAAGTGAAAGTTTTGACCATAAATTAACTAATTTCATAAAATAACCCCTTTGCTTTTATTTGCTAATTATTCTACTACGATTCCTCTGGCTTGACTAATATATATTTTCTATTGTAATCATAAATAAGATTTATAACAATATCTCAAAGTGTCATCGTATCTATTTCGCTATCCATTATAAATTTTTGTAAATTTAGAAAAACACCACCATCTAAACTACTCAACAGAATGCATCAATTCCACAATGGTAAAGAAGAGTAACTTTACTACAAGAAGACTGAAGAAACTCAATTTCAGGAGAAAATGAAGTAAATCTTCCCACAACAAAACGCATATTATCAAGCTTTTTATCCTGATAATATGCGCTTTTCTTATCTTGAAAATTTTTTACCAATCTCTTTATTTCACAGGTATTTCCTTAATCACGCGCGCGGGATTGCCAGCTATGACAACATTGTCGCCAAAAGACTTGGTAATCACGGCCCCTGCTCCTGCAACAACATTATTTCCCAGTGTCACTCCAGGAAGGACAATGACGCCACCACCAGCCCAGAAATTATCTCCGATTGTGATAGGCTTTCCGTACTCGATACCTGAATTGCGCTCCTGTGGATCTAGTGGATGGAGGGGAGTCAGAAACTGACAGTTGGGACCGATCATAGCATTGTCCCCGATACGAATGGGGCAGATGTCCAACATGGTCAAGTTCCAGTTAGAGTAAAAATTTTCCCCTAGATGGATGTTAACACCGTAGTCCACCATCAAGCGCGTATTGATATAAAGATTTTTCCCGGTCGAGCCAAACCAAGTCTTGATGATTTCGGCTCCCTTCAAGGGATCCTCTTCCTTGTTAAAGGCAGCCTGTTTTTGGCGAGAAGTTTGAGCTAAGGCTCTCAGTTCTGGGTCTGATGGACGATAAAACTCGCCTGCTATCATTTTCTGGTATTCGCTTGTCATAGTATTCTTCTCCTTATTCCCTACTATCATATCAAATTTTCCACGTATCTGACTAGGATAAGGAGCACTTTCTACAATTGATTCTCTACCTTCATCATATACCGTCTATCTAGCTAAGCGAATACGAGTTACAATTCCATCTGAGTCTGTTATTTCCAGCTGGCTAGATGTCAGCCACCTGATTGGTGCATCAACATCTTGTGCTCGCTGGGCAATCGTTAACAGTTCTTCTTTATGTTCGACTTCAATGACATAATAGGCCAAACCTGGCAAGTCTTGCTTACGCGGAGCTAAACCTCTTCCTCCCCATTCGTTGACTGCCAAATGATGATGGTAGTCTCCAGCTGCAATCCAACTAGCACTAGGTACACTGAATTTGTCCTCTAGTCCTAACACCTTTTGATAAAACTGGCTGGACTTTCGACTATCCTTGACGGAAAGATGAATATGCCCCATTCTCGTGCCTTCTGCTAGGATAAAGGACTCTACTCTTTCCCCCAACTCATAAATGTCCTGCGCCGCAAGAGCCTCCGTCACTCCGATAATGCATCCATCTTCTCGAATATCCCATTCGGAAACCGGCTTATCTCGATAGAGTTCAATGCCATTTCCCTCCAAATCCTCCAAATAAAGGGCCTCACTGTAACCATGGTCTGCACCGCCGACAAGAGGAATCTGTAAATCTGTCAGGTGTTTCAAGACATCAGCCAAAGCCTTTCGTGTCGGCAAGAGAATAGCCAGATGGTAAAGGCCATAATGTTCCCTTACTTCACCGTTCTCTTGTGCCTGAATCAAGTGTACCAAGGCTTTTCCTCCAAGTCCCAGAACGACCTCTGTCTCAGTTTGAGATAAGATTTCTAAACCAATAACTTGCTGATAAAAGGCTGTTTGACCGGCTAAATCCTTTACATTCAAAACTACCTCTGCTAAATAAATGTGGCTCTTGTATTCATAGGTCATAAATGGTCAAACCCAAAGAGCCCACTTGACTGGGTTGAAGAGGGAGGGCATACATTCCCAAAGGGTAAATATCTGCATAGCCATCATCGAAACTCATGAGGTGCTGGTAATTTGAACTAGCAACCAAGTCCAGAATCAAGCTATTGTCAAAGCTAGCATAAAAGATGGTGTCATAGTCGCCGGCAAGCTCCTGACAAATCTGAGCCAAGTCCTCTGTCGTCTGAGGATAATGAACATGGTCAAAATCCTTTGCATAATGCTCCTGACGGGCATTTTTGACAGGACTGACATAAAGGCTGACAAAGTCCTGATTAGGATAGAGCCCCTTGATATGCTGGGCAATCTTGGCCTGCAAGGGCGTTGTGGCAATGATGAGGTGTTTCATCTCTTTGATTCTCCTAGGTGGTGATGTTGCAGCAAGGTCTCAACGACTTCAAAGTCCAAGGCATCGTCGATATCATAAGAATAGAGTTTGGGCATTTCATAGGCTACTGTCTTATCTGTGTAAAAGGTCTCATCTCGTAGGTAAAGGTCCTTGCGAGAAATCCAAATACTACCGTTGGGATAGTAATAGACAGGCTCTTTCTGCCGAGCATAGTGCTTGGAAACCTGAGGCGGACGGATAAATGACGACTCCACTAACTGCAAGTAAAGACTACGACTCTTGTCTGCCTTAACACAGGAAATCAGATGGTCGGCCCCAGACTGACAGTAGAGTTGATAGGACTCGACGAGGTGCTCCACCTCTCTCAAGGGTGAGGTCACCTGTAGATTCACAAAGACCTGCTCTTCCTCAAAGGGCTGTAAAAAGTCGCGTAAGGTTTCTAAGCTAGAGGTTGTTGATAGGGCCAATTCTTTCGGTCTATGGACACAACAAATCTCTGGATAAGCTTGACGACAGAGTTCTAGATAGGCGAGTGAGTCTGAGGAGACCCAGATGTCACTAAATAACTTGGAGGCTAGAGCGACTTCAATGGTATAGAAAACCAAGGGTTTGCCTGCAAGCGGTTTGATATTTTTATCCACTAAGCCGCGTGAACCCGAACGGATCAAAATGACAGCTATGGGTTTAGATGTTGCTTTCATATAGTCTTCCTAGAATTGAGATAAAAAGGGCAGATAGGGTAGTGATGATGCTATTTAACCAGGGATTGGGGTTGGCAAAAAGGCCACTGTAATGATAGAGAACCAAGGCTCCTAGACTAAAGACCAGATAGATTTTGGCTAACTGTAAACTCGGTCTTTTGAGGAGTAAGACCAAGAAGTACAAACCACCAATCACACCCAGTGTCAAGCCCATAAAGCCGTTAATCCATTCGTAGATGGAGTAGATTTCTGCATTCATGAGCAAGAGGCAGAGGAGCCAGGACAGACCTGCTAAGACAAAGGATAAGAGACTTGGCGACCAGCGAATCTTTGACCAAGCAAAATCCAACTTCAAGCAGGTCACGATTGCATTCATACTGGATGAAACTGTGGATTGGCCTGCTGCCAAGAGAGCCAGCATGATAAAACCACCAAACCAAGGTGCCAGACCTTCCCGAGCGTAAGCGATGAGAACAGGATTGGTCGATGTGGTAGCGAAATTTTCCTGACGAATTAAGCAGCCAATCAGATACAGTAAACTAGCAATCCCAAAGGACAAAAGTCCCTGTAGCCATAAGATTTTTCCAATCTTCTGACGCCCCATTTTGCTATTAAAACGTTGGACGATATCCTGCGAAGAAACGTAGGAAAACAAGCTACTAAAACCTGCTCCTGCAACTAAGATAAAGACCGTCTTCCCATCCAGCGTCTCTGCAAAGTGAGATAGCTGTTGACTGCTATTCACGACTAAACCAGATTGGGTAATTCTTGGTAGAAATAGGACCAATATAGCCAGTAGGACCAAGCCCTGAAAGAAGTCCGTCCACAGCACAACCAAGAGACCACCACTTGCCAGATAATAGACCGTCAAGAGAAGGAGTAAACCAGACAAGATCAGCTGATTGATAGGGATAAAGGGCGCTAAGGCCTGAGACAACAAGTAGGTCACCACTGCTATTCGCCCCAACTGGTAGAGGATAAAAAGACCTGAGGCCAGTGAACGAATGCCAGTCGATTGAAACTTTTCCTCTAAAAGATGATAGGCTGTCTCATAGTTTCCCTTTTGATAGAGGGGCAGAAAATAGCGATGAGCTAGTGGAATGGCTAGAAAGATGCCACATTGGGCAAACCAGAGATAGGACCTACCTGTATAGGCATTCCCCACCAGAGTCAGAAAGGAAATGGGACTGAGCAAGGTCGCAAAAACTGAGAAGGCCAAAACTGTCACTGGAACAGCTTTCTTAACCTGATAATAGTCCTCTTCGCTCCCTTTTTTCCGATAGGCAATCCAGGAAATCAAGCAGAAATAAAGCGAGAGGGTGACTAGAATTCCCAACATCCTAGAAGTTCCTATCTAATAGCTCTCGGTATATGTGAGCTACTTTTTCCAGAGAATAGCGAGAGGCCAAAGCTAGATTTTTTTCATTTAATAGATAAAAATCAGGCTGTTCCATCTCTTCTATCTTTTGAATCAACTCTGATTTGGTTTTAAACAAGTTGATAGCATTGGACTGGCCAGCATAGAAACGATGGGCAATCTCCACATCCGATAATAAGGCTAACAAACCTTGACTCAAGGCTTCAACACAGGCATTGGCAAATAACTCTGTGTAACTTGCAGACAGATAGCATTGGTGCAGATGATAAGGCACTTCGTCAACGATACCTTTAAAGTGAATGGTTGGTGGAAGATCATATTGATTCTGTAATTCTACTAGACGTTCCTCTGAGCCACCATAAAAGGTAATCTGGGCCTTGGAGCCACGTTTGTAGAGTTCGATAAAAGCTTCAATGACAAGTTCAACGTTCTTACCTTCTCCCATATGACCCACCAAGCAATAGTCCAAAACAGGTCCGATTTTTCTTAGCTGACCTACTTTTTCTGTAAACATTGGTGGTAAAAACTTAGTGTCATACCCTTGTTTCGCCAAAGTATCAGTCAAAACCTCACTGGCAACTAGGTATTTGTTTGTCTTGCGCAGATTGGCGAGGCGTAAATCTCGCATGACATTTTCATGGACGACTTCATAATAATTTTTATCCGTGTTTTCCATGTAACGCCAAAGGCTGGGTTTGGGTACGATTTGTTGGTCACGGATAAAGAGGTCGGTTTGCTGGGCCCATTTGGCTAAGAACTTGACCAGTAAGTCCTCTTCAGAACGGATTTCTCCTCCTATGCGGTAGATGTATTCTGGGTAAAAGATAGTGACAGGAGAGGGTTCTTTGAAAGGATCGATAAAGCGTCCTTCCAGAGCCAGTTCTCCATTTTCATGATACCAACGAAGTTCCTTCTCCTTGAAATCTTCAAACAGGAAGGGACCCTTGGTATAGTAATATCTCCCCGAGCCATCTCCTAGTGTAACTGAGGCCACAAAACCATCTTCATTGAGCTCCACCTGATCTCCGTCTGCTAGCGTTAGACTTTCTGGTCTCACTGATAAGTCTGCATGGCCTATATCTGAAAAACTATGCGGAACACATATCAGTTCTTTTTCTAAAAATCCTAACTTGATCAAGTCTTTCTTCCAGTCAGGACGAAGCTGAGGGCTCGAAACAAGGTGGACATATTCCAAACCCAGATGTCGTGCTATATGGGCTCGATAGACCTAGGTACTCTCAAAGCCATAACGATGGATTTCCTTGGCTGGATGGATGCTGACAATTCTCGACATGATGTAGACTCTTTCTCTCTTATTTTCTGCTTACAAAGGAAAAACCACCCTCACAAAAAGGCGAGGGTGGTTCATCCGTTACAATGCTTGGGGATTTCCTAGCAAGTTCCCCCTCAAAAGGACTTTATGCTATTCTATCACAAAGACTGACCATCTGCAAGATAGACTGGATTAGACAGGATAGCGTGGGGGAGTTTTCTTATTGTTTATAAATCGATTCTCTGAAATCATCTGTGCTACGTAGGTAGGCATTGTAGATTTTTTGTTTTAATAAGTGGACCCAACTTGCAGGAGCGTGGCTTGTCGTACGGTCAATGTTAGCCACATCTTTTGCCACTGCTTGATCGATGAGTTCTTGCATTTGAGCAGCTGAACGAATTGTAATCTCCTTGCTGCTGTTTGGTACACCAAGTTCATACTGAATAGTGATTGGTTTCAACTGGTCTTGCTTGCGAATACGTTTATTAAACATATCCTTCTTGAAATCAGCCCATGAACCATATTGATTGGCAAAGATATTTTTCAAGACGAGACTATCAGTGATGAGGCCCACATCTTTCCTAAGCCAATCTGAATAGGTGATGTCCCCATTGCGTTTAGCTTCTTCTGCATATTGGTTGGATACATATGGTAAGAACCCATCTTTGTAACCTTTTTCTGCCAACAATTCGTAGGCTGTCTTTCTAAACATGATGTCACCAGGTGCACCCTTTGGATTACTGAGAGCAGCATAAATCGGTGAGAACATGCTGATAAGATGATAGCCATTACGAGTATAGTCACTCTTATCACGGTATGCCCGACGGTTGATGATATTATTGTCAATCAAGGCATCAAGACTGGTTAGTTTACTTACTTCAGCATCTGTCAATGGACGAACAGAGTTTCCAGCATGAGTTTGTTTATGGTACTTGTCCTCAATGTAGAAATTCTCTATTTTTCTAAACCATTTTTTCTTAACATCATTTGACTTAGTTAAAATGGCATTGGCTTCCATAGCATCCAAGGTATACAAGACATCGTACATACCGTGCACATACTCTTGCAAGGCTGCGGCTGATGTGAAGCGGCTTGTCGGATCATAAGTATGCAAGCGAGTTGGTGAATCCTTATCCCCTTTATAGAGAGTATTCAAGACAATAGCATCCTTATCTAGACTGTCAGCAGATTGCAACAGTCCTAAGGCATACAACTCTGCTCCCAATCCTTCACGACGACCTTTTCCTTCAAAGTAAATATGTCCGTCAGAATTATGAACCATTTCATGGGTATAGACTGATGTTCCGTATTTATCCAACAGGCGGTCGCTGACATAGTGGACCTCAGAACCGTTGGCATAGGCTCCAGCTCCTTTGCTTTCCCCATACCACTTACCAGTTGGTCCAAAGAAGTTGTAGATAGAAGCAATGGATTTATCAGACAGGGTAGCCCAGTAATACTTGCTATTGCTATCTTTCATACCAAAGCCATCTGACACCATGACTGAACGGAAGAGTTTTTCTTTGTATTCTGGTGAAAGGAGATGGTACCAGATATCGTAGTGGTCTCGTTGCCATTCAGCCGACTGGTCGACCTTAGCACGGACATACTGACGCAATTCCTCTCCTGACAAGACTGTATTATTAACACGGTCACGATAGCGTTCATAGCCACCAAAGGCCAAGGTAGAAAGATTTGAAATCACATAAACATCCTCTTCTGGCAATGTTAATAGCGGTAGGATCATGTTTTTTAATTTCCAACTTGGTGCCGTAATACGGTCATAGACTCCCAGTGTATAGTTACTACCTGGTGTAGCTGACTCTTGTTTGGCACGCACTTCTGGAATAGCTGACTTACTCTCTACGATATAGGCCTTGGTATTTGTCTTCAACCATTCATTATTGGTTTTGGTTGGTAGGAAGAGTTTTCTGTAAGACTCTAGTAAATCCGTCACTGTCTTGCGACCTTTTGCAGCTGCTAGTGTTGTTTCATAGGCACTTATATTATTTGATGCTTTGAGATTTTCCATACCACTCTGACCTAGTGCAATGATGGTATCCAAGGTTGAAGCTGTGTTATTGCCATCAAAGTCAAACTTATAGGTATTGAGGTCCTTGGTATTGATGTGATCGTAGTTGATATTGTACCAGCGATTGAGGTAGGTCAAACCAAGCAAGAAAGCTTCCTTATTGTTCTTAATTTTCTCGCTGATGTAGGTTGCTACACTTTCTCCCATCGTATTGATAGACTTGTCCATGGCTAGCACTTTACGAAGATGTTCGCCGATATTGGATTTAACTTTTTCAAATTCTTTGTCCAAATATAGCGAATCAAGCGACGCATCTGCCTCAATGCCCAGAACTCTTCTCATGGCTGCTGAGTCATATTCAACTCCTTGCAAATCTGCTAGGACCTGATTGGTCACTTTCGTATAGTCAGATAAAAAGGCCTCTGGTGTAAAGATAAAGTTTTTACCTGCTACGCTGTACTCTGCAATTTGTGTATTTTTGAAGTTTTCTTTGTAGGTGACATCCAGATAACTGATTGTATTATCAGCAAAATGCAACATCAGTTTATTGATAGTTGCTTTATTGGCTTGAATATCTGTGATGATGTCATTGTCCTTCATTGGTACAACATCCAGCAATTCTGTAGTATAAAGCTTATCCGTAGGATCAACTTGATTTCCATAGTGAACCACTAGCTCTTTATTATAGAAAGGCATCAATTTCTCAATATTGTGATAAGCAACTTTTCGACTAGCTTGACCTTGGCTTAACTGAGTATAGTCCACACTGTGCTGATTGGCCTTGAGTGTTTGACCTGTATCGTTTAGTGTCACTGTCATCCCATAAGACTGAACCTTTTCTCTGGCCTGGTCTTGGGTGATTGGGGCCGCATAGAGATCAGCCTTCTTGTTCTCAACAGCAGTGCTGGCATCTTTGATGTCCGCTCCCCTGTACTGGTCTCCTGTGATGGCATAACCATCTCCAGCGTTGACCATGCTAACGACATGATGGATACGGCCATTTTGCCATGTAGAACCAGCTATTCCTCCGACTCGTGGATAAGTTGTTGTGTTGAGAATGGTTCCACTTGCTAACGCGTGAGAAACTAAAGCACCACTTTGAACTTTCCCAACAATACCTCCCGCAAATTGGTCATTGTTGCGAGCATTGCTAGAAATATTTGCATCAACTGCGACCTTATCAATCTTAGCCTTAGTACCAGATAAGAGCCCTGCTATACCTCCTACATAGTAAGGAGAGCTATCCGCATGCTTGGCCTGAATGCTACCTGTAAAGGAACTATTAGTAATTTCTGTATCCTGAGCCTTCGCTACCAAACCTGCAACTGACTTGCTACCTGTCAATTGACCTTCTACAGCTACATTACTAATCTGGCTGTTAGTGGCCACTTTGGCTAGGCTGGCTGTGTCTTCTTGACTCTTAATGGCTACCGCTTTAAGGTCAATATCTTTCACAGTAGCCTTAGTCAAATTATCAAACAAGGCTGTCTTAAGGTCATAAATCGCAAACGGCTTCCCGTCACTCGCACCGATAAGATTACCAGTGAAAGTTCCTGTCACATAGCTAGTTTGTCCCTTTGCTAAGGCCACCTCATCAGCTGTCATATCAGCTCCAAGTTTAAAGGTTCCAGAGAGATTACCCTGCATGGCAGCAATCAGTTTCTTGAATGAAGTATAGACACCGTCCTTGGCAATCTTTTGCTTATCAATTGTGAAGCTATAGTTATCCTTGTATGCTGAACCTTTCTCTTGAACCAGTTCATTGAAGGCAACGGTTACCTTGTATTTCCCATCCTCTGTTTCCTTAATAGAGCTAACTGGTAGCAACATTTCTTTCATCTTATCTGATTTGATTTTGACAAAATAAGGTGACAAATCGCTTGGTACTTCTGATAAGTTCAGATAACGACGGTAGTGACCCTCTTCCTTACCATAGAGCCCCACTTCATCCACATCTTTGATTTCAATTTTTTTATAGTCTAATTGAAAATCTTTCGTTGATACTTCTGTATTTTCCTGATCAGATTGGCCTAGATTATAGGTCAAGTAAGTCTTAATTGTATAAGGAGTATAGTAGTCCAAACCATCAATCGTTTGCTGAACGGATAAATCTTTCAAATTCACTTCTTTAATCAGTGTTCCATTTTGAAAAATTTGGGCCTTGGCCTTAACAAAAGCAGACGTTGGGTCATCTAAGCGGTAGTTGACTGCTACTGCTTTTTTGCTCTCATCTTTAACCAGATTAGTAATTTCAACTGTTGGTTTGGTTTTAACAAGACTACCAACCTTGACAATCTCTTTGGTTGGTTCTACTTCTGTACGTGAGATTTCCTTGCTAGCTTCCACCTTACCATCTACGAGATAATCTTCATACTCGATTGTCCGTAAACCGTCTTTTCCTTCCTGAGCAATTTCTCGATGATTTTTTAAGATAGTCGCATCTTCAATTTCTTCAGTTTCATGAGGAATGGTTTCTGTTACTGTACGATGATTACTTGTCAAAGGCAGTTCAGGAAGAGCCTCTGCCACAGCAGCCTCACCTTCGTGACCCGACTCTTGGGTACCTTGAGTGCTGATTGGATCTGTATACGCTGGTTGAACGGGTTGAACTAGAGCCTCACCTTCATGACCTGACTCTTGTGTGCCTTTTGCTTCTACCGGGGCTGTGTACGCTGGTTGTGCTGGTTGGACTAGAGCCTCACCCTCGTGACCAATTTCTTGGGTCCCCTTACTGCTAACAACTTCTGTAGACTCTGGCACTGTTGGCTCAACTGGAGCTCCCTCCTGAGGACCTGTGTAAACTGGTAGTTCTGATTGAACCAGGGATTCGCCTTCATGACCTGACTCTTGTGTACCTTGGGTGCTAATTGGGGCTGTGTACGCTGGTTGCACTGGTTGAACCAGGGCAGCACCCTCATGACCTGGCTCTTGCGTGCCTTGAGTGCTAATTGGATCTGTATACGCTGGTTGAACTGGTTGAACTAGAGCCTCACCTTCATGACCTGACTCTTGGGTGCCTTGAGTACCGATTGGTGCTGTGTAGGCTGGTTGCACTGGTTGAACTAGAGCCTCGCCCTCATGACCTGACTCTTGGGTGCCTTGAGTGCTAATGGGTTCTGTATAAGACGGTTGCTCTGCTTGAACTAGAGCCTCACCCTCATGACTTGACTCTTGGGTGCCTTGAGTACTGATTGGTGCTGTGTAGGCTGGTTGCACTGGTTGAACTAGAGCCTCGCCCTCATGACCTGACTCTTGTGTGCCTTGAGTGCTAATTGGGGCTGTATAAGACGGTTGCTCTGCTTGGACTAGAGCCTCACCCTCATGACCTGACTCTTGTGTACCTTGAGTGCTAATGGGTTCTGTATAAGACGGTTGCTCTGCTTGGACTAGAGCCTCACCCTCATGACCCGGCTCTTGGCTCCCCTTTGCTTGCACTACAGTTTCATTGTTTTTTTGTGGTTGAGGCTCTATAGGAGAAGGTGTTCCTCCTTGTTGTTCCTCTATCGTTGAGCTACCTACATTTTCTAAGTTAGACTTGCTGTCATGCGCCTTCTGTTTATTTGATTGCTTAACAACGTCTACTTTATTTTTCACATATCCAATATATGTATAACCAGGGATATCAACCGGAGCTGGCAAGGCATCTCCTGCCTGGACCGATAGTTGGGTATTATAGGCAGCTAGTGTTTCACTAGTCAAGGCAAGGACAGTTGGAGACAGCAACTGGCTTCCTAGACTGGTTACTAACAAGAATCGACTAATCTTGCTCTTACCATCACGTCCCTTAAGAACCACTACGACCAGCAAACTAAGGCCTGCCACTAAGGCAGCAGTTCCTAGAGAAGAGCTAGCTCCTGTGTTGGGTAGTACTTGATTTGCTCGATAAACAAGATAGTAGGTAGCATCTGTTTCTTCCGCTACTTGTGGTAGGGATGTAACTAAGAGAGTCTTCTCTTCATCAGTCAAATCCGACTCTAAAACATAAGTATAATTAACGGCATGAGATTCTTGGGCAGATACAGTCTGTAGGCCAGTTCCCATCAAAAAGAAACACGCAACTGCTACAGATACAAGGCCAACTGCCAATTTTCTCAATGAGAAATTCTGTCTTTTTTCTCCACTAGTTTTGAAATTCATATTCCCCTCTTTTTACATTTTTAAATTAGTATATTAATTTATAGTGAAATATACAACTCTTCCCATTATACATCAACTTTTTAAAAGATTCTAGGGATAGATATGCAAATAAGGGAATAATAAAAGGCATTCCTAAAATTAGATACCTAACTTCTGGAATACCTATCATATTTCTAAATTTTTATTTCACAACAAGCTCATAGCGTGTCTTGCTTGTAAAGGTTTGACCTGCTTTGAGAATAACTTGGTCTTTGAGGTCGCTGTGAATGGCATCTGGTAAAGCCTGCGCTTCAAGGGCAATCCCATTGTGCTGTACCATTGGCTGACCTCCTATGATGACACTTTCATCCACAAAGTTTGCTGTGTAGACTACAAAGCAAGGAGCTTCTGTCTTGAAAAGCAGGAAGCGACCTGAATTTTGGTCATAAAGGAAACCAGCATTGTCATGACCTGCAGGAAGGGCAAATGGGTGATCCAAACCAGATACTAGCTGGATTTGTTCGTCTTCTTCTGCAAAGATATCCTTCAACAAGACACCATTATAAATGTGTTTCACTACATCACGATTGGCATCTGGAGTTTTGGCAGGAACACCATCGGGAGCGATTGGATAAATGCCCTCTGTGTTTAGTTGGAAGACATGACGGTCAATCGTCTTTGTGAAATCACCAGACAAGTTGAAGTAGCTGTGATTGGTTGGATTAACCAGCGTATCCTGATCTGTCGTTACCTTGTAGCTGATTTCATAGGCACCAGTTTCTTCCAAGTGATAACTGATCCAAATCTTGAGATTTCCAGGAAATCCTCCTGTCCCATCTGTACGCTCTATGTAGAGGGTCAAACCATGGTCGCTCACTTCAACTAGTTCAAACAAGCTAGAATCCCAACCAGTTGAACCACTATGGTTACAGTTGCTAGCATTGTTGACTTCAAGGTCATAGTTCTTGCCATTAAGCTCAAAGGTCGCACCTGCAATACGTCCTGCCACAGGACCTACGCTAGCTCCATGCTTGGGACTATTGCCTACATAGCTATCAAAATCATCAAAACCCAAGATAACATTGGCAAAATTTCCAGCCTTGTCAGGTGTGACATAGCGTAAGATGGTCGCACCATAAGTCATAACCTCAAGCTGGTAGCCACCGTCTGTCTCAAAGCGATAGGCCAAGACATCCTTGCCCTCAACATTTCCAAATACACGCTCTGTGTATGCTTTCATTCTGTTCTCCTTTTACTATTTCTCTCAATCAAACAAACCATAGAAAGCGAATTGACAATCTATGGTTTACTTGTATGATTTACAAACCCCTTTATCAAGAATCTATAAACGCAGTATTACTTTTGATATTCGTGGATGATAACACCTTGTACCACACGGTTTACTGTACCTGTAGGAGACGGTGTATCTGGTTTATTTTCTACCTTGAGTGAAGTCAATAGGGCAAAGAGTTGGGCATAAACAATGTAAGGGAAGACACGGTAAATATCATTCAAGACACCGCCACAACCAAGGGCCACTTCTTTGACATTTTCAAGTCCAAAGGCTTGATCACTCAAAAGCACAACACGACGAGCAATCTGGTCACCAGCAACTTCACGAACCAAGTCCAAGTCGTACTTACGAGTGTAGTCTGTCGTTGTACCAAAGACCAAGACAACTGTATCTTCGTTGATCAGTGATTTTGGACCGTGACGGAAGCCGACTGGGCTTTCATACATAGTCGCCACCTGGCCAGCTGTCAATTCCAAAATCTTGAGCTGAGCTTCATGAGCAAGACCAAAGAAAGGACCAGCGCCTAGATAGATGACACGGTTAAAGTCTAGGTCAACAAGTTCTTTGACATCTTCTGCATTGTCTAGAATTTTACGGGCAAGACTAGATACAACTTCAAAACGTTCAGCTTTAACAGCAAATTCTGTAGGATCAAAGACCAAGAGAGCTGTTAACATCATAGAGGTAAAGCTAGAAGTCATGGCAAAGCCAGCATCATTAGAAGCAGCTGGTTGCAAGAGCAAGAGATTGCGTTCATCTCCATGAGCTTGAAGAGCCAATTTACCATCTGCTGCACAAGTAATCGTCACTTGATAAAGCTCATCCACCAAGGCTTTGGCCAAATCAACAGTCGCCACACTTTCAGGCGAGTTCCCACTACGAGCAAAAGATACAAGGACAGTTGCCACATCTTTTTTCAAATAGGTTTCTGGATTGGCAACGATATCAGTTGTCGCAATAGCATTGAAATTCCATTTGCGTTCGTCATAGGCTTCCTTAAAGTATGGTACCAAGGTATCTCCCACATAAGCAGAAGTCCCAGCACCTGTCAAGATAACCTTGATATAGTCATGTTTATCAGCAATCCCTTGTAGGAAGGCTGCAATTTCTTCACGTTTTGCTTGATAAGATTCAAAAGCTTCTTTCCATACATCAGGCTGTTGGTAGATTTCACGTGTAGTGATTTCTGCACCCAATTCGAGCAAGTCTTCTTTTGTATAATGTAGCATTGATTTCCTCTTTTTCTATTAAATATGGGAATGGGAGTAAGCCCCATTCCCATGTATATTCTATATAAAATGCTCTAACGATTTTCACGATATCACATCTTATTGAATCGAGTTCCAACTAAAATCTTTGGGAAAAAGACCGATTATCGTCGGAGCATCGCTCCATCCTCTTATCGCCTATTTTCCCTGTGATTTTCACGTTGTCACATCTTATTCATCTTCGTCATCATCGAAGCCCGCTAACAGGTCATTAACTTTCACAATGCTTTCTGCAGCACGGTTCTTATAGTCTGCATCTGCGCCTGTAAGGCTCGCATTGATAAATTCAATCACCATTGGAAGATTCATCCCTGCGTAAAGTTCGATGTCACGACCTTCCATGATCAAACGGCTGACCACGTTACATGGTGTTCCACCGAGAAGATCCGCAAAGACTAGGAAATCATCCAAACCTTCAATAGCTGCTTCAAATTTTGCAGTAAATTCTTCTGGGCCATCTTCTGGAAGAAGAGCTACAGCATGAATATTTTCTTGTGGACCCATAATCATTTCTGTGCTACCTTTAAGTTCTTCACAGAAGCGACCATGACTCACCAAAATTAATGATTTAACCATAAATTATGCGCCCATTCCAAGTAAGAATTTACCGATGAATGAAAGACCTAATGCAAGAGCAATGATGATACCAATTGCTTTTGTAGAGTTCATACCTTTCTTACCAAGCAACCAGAAGATAAAGGCAGTAAAGATTGCTGGAAGCAAGCGTGGGAAGATTGAGTTCAAGATGTCTTGGAAGTCAATCATCTTTTCACCGATTGGCAATTTATAAGAAACTTCAAAGTTGATCATTGTTGCTACAAGAGCACCCATCATGAAGACACCAAGTACAGATGCAGCGTCAATCAAAGCTGTCAAAGTACTTTGCATGTTGTTGATAAGGTTAACCCCTTCTTTGTAGGCAAATTCTAACTGTTTCCAACGGAAGATATCATAAACAAATGCAACTGCAATCCAAAGGAAGATTCCCCATGGTTGGCCAGCGATAGCCATAGTTGCTGCGATAGATCCCATGATAGCAGGTACAAGTGAACCAAAGATCGTATCTCCAAGAGGAGCGAATGGTCCCATCAAACCTGTCTTGATACCGTTAACGGCATCTTTTGAACCTACACCATCTTTTTCTTCCATGGCAAGGTCAAAACCAGCGATAATTGTGTGGAAGAATGGTGAAGTATTGAAGAATTGAGTATGAACTTTCATCATTTCTTTCAATTCAGGAGTTCCATCCCCATACATTTTACGCAATTGAGGCAAGATCATGTAAAGGTAACCAGAAGCTTGCATACGTTCGTAGTTCCAACCTAATTGGAAAGTAAACAAGCTACGTTTGTTGATTTGATTAAAATCTTCTTTTGTAAGTTTGTAATTAGAATTCGTCATCTTCGATTTCCCCACTTTCTGATGGTGTAGAAGGTGCTGCTACAGCTACTTTTTGGCTATTTTTGAAGTGAAGCACTGCAAGGAAGATACCCACGATAGAGATACCAATCATAGACAAACCTTTAAAGTTGTTGACAAAAGCAATTTTTTCAGCCACATCTTTAGGTAGAGTACCTACGATACCAGCAACAGCGCCACCAAGACTTGTTACGTTTGAGTAAAGTACAGTCAACATAGCTGTCAAACCAAATCCCATAGCAAGGTAGTGAAGGTTACGTTTAACTGGAAGGTAACGAAGCAAGATCGCAAATCCAAGACCTGGAAGCATACGTCCTGCAAGTGTCAAGCCATCTGCAACCCATTGGTATTGTTTAACCAAGTCTACTACTCCTTGAACAAAGGCACCACCAAAGGCAAGAGCAAAGAAGACTGGAAGGGCACGAGATAAAGCCCAAGGAATCGCACCAAGCAAGTAGTTGCGTTCAATACCTTTATAGTCAAAGCGTTCGATCGCAGCATCCACACGGTGAGCGAAGAAAGTAGTTGTCATACGTCCAAGAACGTCGAAGTATGTCAAAAGTGCTGCTACTGGCACAGCGATTGTTGTAATCGCAAGTGCGGTATCGATACCTTGTGAAACAGAGAAAGCTGTCGCAAGAACCGCACCAGAAGTTGCGTCGATACGAGAAGCACCACCGAAGGTACCAACCCCAAGAACGAACAATTGCAAGTTACCACCGATAAGTAGACCAGTAGTCACATCTCCCATAATCAAACCGGTAATGAAACCAGCAAATACAGGGGAACCTGCAGATGAAACGATTGTCAACTCATCACAGATTTGATAAGCTGAGTACAAAGTGAGAAGTAAAATTTGCCACCATTGTATCATAACAATGACCTCCTAAAAATTTTTTCCTATTTTAATAAGCTCAAAAAGTCTGAAATTGGATCATTTGGAACCATTTGAGCAGTAAGTTTGACACCTTTTTCTGCCAGTTTGTGGAAGTCTTCCACATCCTTGTCCACTACGTTGATAGAACGTGTGATGGCGCGAGTTTCTGGTGTTTGAGACATATTCCCAACATTAAGGGTTTCAAGTGGTACACCTGCTTCTACCAAACCAAGGAAACGGTCTGGTTTACGAGCAACGATAAAGAGACGTTGGCTATCGTATTTACCAGCAAGAATATTGGCTGCCGCTTTTTCAATTGGCAAAATACTCAATTTCACACCTGGTGGTGTCGCAAGTTTCAAACCACTCTTTTCAACGTCGTTGTTGACAACTTCGTCATCTACAACCATAATACGTGAAACATTTAGTTTTCCAGCCCATAGATTGGCTACTTGTCCGTGGATCAAACGTCCATCGATACGGCATCCTACAATTGTCATAAGTTTTCCCCCTTTATGTGTTTTAGTGTAGGTTTACGAGTTAAATAAATCTCTTCTTTATATTCACCTTCTGTTTCAAAGATAATGATGCGGTTGGCACCTTCCTTGAGATAGCTATGAGGGATATAAAGTGAGAGGGTTGGGCCGACGTTCCAAAAACGTCCTAGATTCTGCCCATTGACAAAGGCAACTCCCTTACCAAACTCAGACAAGTCTAGGTAAGTATCTTTTGGCTCTTGGACTGTAAAGTCATAAGCGTAAAAGGCTGGTTGTCCTTCTGCCCATCCTTTTGAAAAATCAATTTTCTCAGGATTATCTAGAGGAAGTGGATAGTGTTTCCAGTTTAGTAAGAAGTGCAAATCCTTACAAACCCCTGTCCGAATCCCCTTACGTTGCGTATCTGCTAAGAACTTGTGTCCATAGTTGACACGCCCCATATTTTCTACCAAGATATCCAATCTAGATAGCGCTTTCTTTTTGCCTTGATAAAAAATATCTTCCCCAATCTCTGTCTGATATTGGGTTTCGACCCACTGACCATCGACATAAAGCTGAGCTCTATCTCGACCGTCAATGATACGAAGTCTTTCTTCTTCTGCATCCCAGTTTGTTTCTGTTCGATAGAGTAGATAGCCATAGCTTTGTCCCAACTCCTCCATCTTTTTAGGATAGAGGCTTTCTACTGGACTTGACAAGCTATCCAAAGTTTCAAACAAGGAAACTTTTTCAACTAGTGGAATAGCATCCAACTCCATACTCTCTTTGTAGAGTGGTTCCAACTGCGGATACTCTGGAAAATGTGTTGCCATCATCTTCTTGACTGCCAGATATTTGGCAGTTGGATTTCCTTCTTCATCCAGAAGGGCATCGTAATCATAAGATGTAACTTGTGGCAAATCCAAGGTTCCTCGAGCCGAGCAACCATTCATGAAGCCAAAGTTTGTACCACCATGGAACATGTAAAGATTGATGGAACCTTGTTCCAAAACCTCTCGAACTGCATCTGCCAATTCTTTGGGATCCCGTGTGATAATCGGTTCTTTCCAACGATTGAACCAGCCATCCCAGAACTCCATACACATGAGCGGCCATTTCTTGCCATGTTCATCAAAGAATTCCTGCATCTGTGAAAAGTTGTACGGAGCTTTAGAACCAAAGTTTCCTGTTACAAAGAGGTCATCTTCGATTAAGGTTCCAGCTTTCAGAGTAGCTCTCCATGGACCATCTGATGTAAAGAGAGGACAGGTTACGCCACGCTCTTCCATCAACTGTCGAATTGCTCTTAGGTAAGCCTTATCTTCGCCATAAGAACCATACTCATTTTCAACCTGCATCATAAGGATATTGCCACCATTGTCCAACAAATGTGGCACCAACCGTGACAAGAGCTGGTCATAGTAGCGACCGACAGCTTCAATATAAGCAGGATCTGAGGAACGAAGCCTCATATCTTTGGTTAAAAGCCAAGCTGGTAAGCCACCGAATTCCCACTCCGCACAGATGAAGGGAGAGGGACGAACGATAGCGTAGAGACCCAAATCTTGTGCTGTCTGAAGAAATCGCTCCAAATCCAGAGCTCCTTCAAAGTGAAACTCACCCTCACGAGGCTCATGTAAATTCCAAGCTACATAAGTTTCTACTGTATTAAAACCAAGAGCCTTCAAGTTATAGAGCGAATGATACCAATCTTCTGGAGGAACCCTAAAATAATGAATGGCGCCAGATAAAATCTTAAATGATTTTCCATCGAGATAAAAATCATCCCGTATCTCAAATCGTGTCATATTCTTACCTTCTGACAATAAAGTTTACGCTTTCATTTGTTGATATAGTAAATATATCTCAATATCTTACATTTGTCAATAGGTTTTCACAATTTTTTTCATTTTTCACTAAATTTTACACAAAAAACTTATAAAAATCTTGTAATTTATAGTCATAACAACATTTTAGTACCATGTATAAAAATGTAGATTTTCTATTTATTCCTATGTAAATTAACCTTATAGCCTATTATTCTAATTTTTTTATTCAAAAGGCTACTATTCTTTCCAGTTTTATGGTAAAATCTTTAACGGAGAAGGAAAATCGAGGTGAAAATATGGCAATTCCAAAGTATCAATATATTAAAGATGAATTAAAGAACAAAATCATTTCTGGTCAATTTGCCAGTGGAGATAAATTCTACACTGAAGCTGAATTGATTGCAATGTATGATGTTAGTTCTATCACAGTTGTTCGCGCTTTAAACGACCTTGCCAAGGATGGCTATATTGTCCGTCAACAAGGAAAGGGTACATTCGTTTCACGCGCACGCAAACACAAACTCGTAGAGTTTTCAGATGTAGAAGTTTTTGAAACTAAAGATGATAAAGTTACCGTCCTTTCTATTGAGCGTGGAAACAAACTAAGCTACTTAGAAAAACTTGGACTACGCGGAGATCAGTTCTACTACAAGATTGAACGCGTTCGCGAAACGGGTGGTGTTGTGTACATCTACCATACATCTTATATCCCAGAACAATACATCAACGCAAATTATCCAAATCTTGAATATTATAGCTCTATCTATAACCGTTTCAAATTGGATTACCACATTCACATGAATGATGAACATTTTGAAGAAATCAATGAAATAGCATTTCCAACTCCAGAACATGCGGCTTCAATCCTCGGAGTCGATGAACAATTCCCAACCGTTTTACAAACCAAGACTACTAAACTAGAGTCTACTGGTCAAGTTCTTGCATACAGCGAAACATATAAACGCGCAGATTACTACAAAATCAAATTCATTTCATGTGACCGTGATCACTAAGAAGAAAGCCTAAGCCTTGCTTGGGCTTTTTCTATGTTTATTATACCATACCAAAAAGGTAGCGCTTACCTTTTATAGTAGATTCTATAGTTTGTAGAGTATTTTATAGAAATAGAACCAAAAAGATTCTACTAGATATATATATATATATATCTTTTCCGACCAATCTGAAATCTTAAGTTTAAATTTTATATTTTTTTATACTTATTATAGTTTTTTGTCATCTCCTCTTGACTCTCGTTAATATAAGAAATAAAATAAAGGTGTTGATTTATGTAAACGCTATCAATATAACAATGCAATCAGGAGGTTTTGCAATGAAACATGAAAAACAACAGCGTTTTTCTATCCGTAAATACGCTGTAGGAGCAGCTTCTGTTCTAATTGGATTCGCCTTCCAAGCACAGACTGTTACAGCCGATGGAGTTACTCCTACTACTACAGAAAACCAACCGACCATCCATACGGTTTCTGATTCCCCTCAATCATCCGAAAATCGGACTGAGGAAACACCTAAAGCAGAGCTTCAACCAGAAGCTCCAAAAACTGTAGAAACAGAAACTCCAGCTGCTGATAAGGTAGCTAGTCTTCCAAAAACAGAAGAAAAACCACAAGAGGAAGTTAGTTCAACTCCTAGTGATAAAGCAGAAGTGGTAACTCCAACTTCTGCTGGAAAAGAAACTGCTAATAAAAAGACAGAAGAAGCTAGCCCAAAAAAGGAAGAAGCGAAAGAGGCTGATTCTAAAGAGTCAAATACAGACAAGACTGACAAGGATAAACCAGCTGAAAAAGATGCTAAAAAAGATGAAGTGAAAGCAGAGGCTGACAAACCGGCAACAGAGGCAGGAAAGGAACGTGCTGCAACTGTAAATGAAAAACTAGCGAAAAAGAAAATTGTTTCTATTGATGCTGGACGTAAATATTTCTCACCAGAACAACTCAAGGAAATTATCGATAAAGCGAAACATTATGGCTACACTGATTTACACCTATTAGTTGGAAATGATGGGCTCCGCTTCATGTTGGACGATATGAGCATCACAGCTAACGGCAAGACCTATGCCAGTGACGATGTCAAACGTGCCATTGAAAAAGGTACAAATGATTATTACAACGATCCAAACGGCAATCACTTAACAGAAAGTCAAATGACAGATCTGATTAACTATGCCAAAGATAAAGGTATCGGTCTCATTCCGACAGTAAATAGTCCTGGTCACATGGATGCAATCCTCAATGCCATGAAAGAATTGGGAATCCAAAACCCTAACTTTAGCTATTTTGGAAAGGAATCAGCTCGTACCGTAGATCTTGACAACGAACAAGCGGTCGCTTTTACAAAAGCCCTTATCGATAAATATGCTGCTTATTTCGCGAAAAAGACTGAAATTTTCAACATCGGACTGGATGAATATGCCAACGATGCAACAAACGCTAAAGGTTGGAGCGTTCTTCAAGCTGATAAATACTATCCAAACGAAGGCTACCCTGTAAAAGGATATGAAAAATTTATTGCCTACGCCAATGACCTAGCTCGTATTGTAAAATCACACGGTCTAAAACCAATGGCCTTCAATGATGGTATTTACTACAATAGTGATACTAGCTTCGGAACTTTTGATAAAGATATCATCGTTTCAATGTGGACTGGTGGTTGGGGAGGTTACGACGTCGCTTCTTCTAAACTTCTAGTAGAAAAAGGTCACCAAATCCTAAACACTAACGATGCTTGGTACTATGTTCTTGGGCGAAATGCAGATGGCCAAGGTTGGTACAATCTCGATCAGGGGCTCAATGGTATTAAAAATACACCAATCACTTCTGTACCAAAAACAGAAGGAGCTGATATCCCAATCATCGGTGGTATGGTAGCTGCTTGGGCTGACACTCCATCTGCACGTTATTCACCATCACGCCTCTTCAAACTCATGCGTCAATTCGCAAATTCTAACGCTGAATACTTCGCAGCTGATTATGAGCCTGCAGAAAAAGCACTTAACGAGGTACCAAAAGACCTTAACCGTTATACTGCAGAAAGCGTCGCAGCGGTTAACGAAGCGGCAAAAGCCATCCGTTCACTTGATAGCAACCTCAGCCGTGCCCAACAAGACACGATTGACCAGGCAATCGCGAAACTCCAAGAAGCTGTCAGCAACTTGACCTTCACACCAGAAGCTCAAAAAGAAGAAGACGCGAAACGCGAAATTGAAAAACTTGCCAAGAACAAGGTGATCTCAATCGACGCTGGACGTAAGTACTTCTCAGCTGAGCAACTCAAACGTATCATTGATAAAGCTAGCGAACTTGGATATTCTGATGTGCATCTCCTCCTAGGAAATGATGGGCTTCGCTTTCTACTTGATGACATGACTATCACTGCTAACGGAAAAACTTATGCAAGTGACGATGTCAAAAATGCCATCATTGAAGGAACAAAAGCTTACTACGATGATCCAAACGGAACCACTCTTAGTCAAGCAGAAATCACTGAATTGATTGAGTACGCAAAATCAAAAGGTATTGGACTCATCCCAGCGATCAACAGTCCTGGTCACATGGATGCCATGCTTGTCGCTATGGAAAAATTAGGCATCCAAAATCCTCAAGCCAACTTTGACAAGGTCTCTAAAACAACCATGGACCTTGAAAACGAAGAAGCGATGAACTTTGTCAAAGCCCTCATCGGCAAGTACATGGACTTCTTTGCAGGCAAAACTAAGATCTTTAACTACGGTACAGACGAATACGCTAATGATGCTACCAACGCTCAAGGCTGGTACTACCTCAAATGGTATGGACTCTATGGCAAGTTTGCTGAATATGCCAACACTCTTGCTGCTATGGCTAAAGAAAGAGGCCTTCAACCGATGGCCTTCAACGATGGTTTTTACTACGAGGATAAGGATGATGTTGAGTTTGACAAGGATGTCATCATCTCTTACTGGTCTAAAGGATGGTGGGGCTACAACCTTGCATCACCTCAATACCTAGCAAGCAAGGGTTATAAATTCTTGAATACCAACGGTGACTGGTACTACATTCTCGGTCAAAAACCAGAAGATGGTGGTGGTTTCCTCAAAAAAGCTATTGAGAATACTGGAAAAACACCATTCAATCAACTAGCTTCGACCAAATATCCTGAAGTAGACCTTCCAACAGTCGGAAGTATGCTTGCTATCTGGGCAGATAGACCAAGCGCTGAGTACAAGGAAGAGGAAATCTTTGAACTTATGACCGCCTTTGCAGACCACAACAAAGACTACTTCCGTGCTAATTATAATGCTCTCCGCGAAGAATTAGCTAAAATTCCTACAAACTTAGAAGGATATAGTAAAGAAAGTCTTGAGGCCCTTGACGCAGCTAAAACAGCTCTAAATTACAACCTCAACCGTAGCAAACAAGCTGAACTAGACGCACTAGTAGGTAAGCTCAAGGCTGCTCTTCAAGGCCTCAAACCAGCTGCAACCCATTCAGGAAGCCTGGATGAAAATGAAGTGGCTGCCAATGTTGAAACCAGTCCAGAACTCATCACAAGAACTGAAGAAATTCCATTTGAAGTTATCAAGAAAGAAAATCCTAACCTCCCAGCTGGTCAGGAAAATATTATTACAGCAGGAGTCAAAGGTGAACGAACTCATTACATCTCTGTACTCACTGAAAATGGAAAAACAACAGAAACAGTCCTTGATAGCCAGGTAACCAAAGAAGTTGTAAACCAAGTGGTTGAAGTCGGCGCTCCTGTAACTCACAAGGGTGATGAAAGTGGTCTTGCACCAACTACTGAGGTAAAACCTAGACTGGATACCCAAGAAGAAGAAATTCCATTTACCACAGTGACTCGTGAAAATCCACTCTTACTCAAAGGAAAAACACAAGTCATTACTAAGGGCGTCAATGGACATCGTAGCAACTTCTACTCTGTGAGCACTGTTGATGGCAAGGAAGTGAAAACACTTGTAAATAGTGTCGTAGCGCAGGAAACTGTTACACAAATAGTCGAAGTCGGAACTATGGTAACACATGTAGGAGATGAAAACGGACAAGCCGCTATTGCTGAAGAAAAACCAAAACTAGAAATCCCAAGCCAACCAGCTCCAGCAACTGCTCCTGCTGAGGAAAACAAAGCTCTTCCTCAAGGTCCAGCTCCTGTGGCAACAGAGAAAAAACTTCCTGAAACAGGAAGTCACGATTCTGCAGGACTAGTAGTCGCAGGACTCATGGCCTCACTAGCAGCCTATGGACTCACTAAAAGAAAAGAAGACTAAGTCTTTTCGATAAAAAATAAACAGCGAGATCAAAGCTCGCTGTTTATTTTTTAATTAATCACCCAGTCCAAGACGGTCAAAGATATCATCCACTCGTTTAGTGTAGTAAAGAGGATTAAAGATTTCGTCGATTTCTTCTTGCGTGAGGCGCGATGTTACTTCGGGATCTGCTTCAAGAAGTGGCTTGAAGTCTACTTGGTTATCCCACGATTGAGCTGTTTTTGGTTGCACCAAGTCATAGGCTTGCTCACGGGTCATGCCTTTTTCAATCAAGGTCAACATGGCACGTTGGCTGAAGATGAGACCGAAAGTTGAGTGCATGTTGCGAATCATGTTTTCTGGGAAGACGGTCAAGTTCTTGACGATATTTCCAAAACGGTTGAGCATGTAGTCAATTAAAATGGTCGTATCTGGTGTGATGATACGCTCAGCTGATGAGTGAGAGATGTCACGTTCGTGCCAGAGAGCGACGTTTTCATAAGCTGTAATCATATGACCACGGATAACACGCGCAAGACCCGTCATGTTCTCAGAACCGATTGGGTTGCGTTTATGAGGCATTGCTGAAGATCCTTTTTGACCTTTGGCAAAGAATTCTTCTACTTCGCGTTGCTCAGATTTTTGTAGACCACGAATTTCCGTTGCCATACGCTCGATAGAAGTTGCGATACTAGCAAGAACTGCAAAGTACTCAGCGTGAAGGTCACGAGGAAGCACCTGTGTAGAGATTTCTTGAGCACGGATACCCAACTTGTCGCAGACATATTGCTCAACAAATGGTGGGATGTTGGCAAAGTTCCCAACCGCACCAGAGATTTTACCAGCTTCCACACCAGCAGCCGCATGCTCGAAGCGCTCGATGTTGCGCTTCATTTCGCTGTACCAAGTCGCCAGCTTAAGACCGAAAGTCGTAGGTTCAGCGTGCACCCCATGGGTACGACCCATCATGATAGTAAACTTGTGCTCCTTAGCCTTATCAGCGATGATGTTGGTGAAGTTTTCAAGGTCACGACGGATGATGTCGTTGGCCTGCTTATAAAGGTAACCGTAGGCCGTATCCACCACGTCGGTAGAAGTCAAACCATAGTGAACCCACTTGCGCTCCTCACCAAGCGTCTCAGAAACCGCACGCGTGAAAGCCACCACATCGTGGCGAGTCTCCTGCTCAATCTCCAAAATACGGTCGATGTCAAAGTCCGCTTTCTCGCGAATCAAAGCCACATCTTCCTTAGGAATTTCCCCCAACTCAGCCCATGCCTCGTCAGCCAAGATTTCCACCTCAAGCCAAGCACGGTATTTATTTTCTTCACTCCAAATGTTCGCCATCTCAGGGCGAGAGTAACGGTTGATCATGTTTAAGATATTAAGGGCGTTAAGCGGACACAGTCAAAATAGGAGTTTAGACGGAGAAGCGTCAGCTTCTAGGAAAAACTATCTTTTTGACCAAGTCCGTAGCCCGTATTCAGTTTTGGTGAATACGAGTGCCCTTGTTCCTTTCTTTTATTTATATTTTATATGGAAGGTCATCCAGATTCAGTTCCGTTAAACCTGATGCCTATCCTTTCTAATTTTAAAGTTTTCGTTTAATTCGTATTCATTTAGACGAATACGAGAGGCCCTGTTCTTTTTTATATTTTCTAACGAAATTTATTTATTCATCCCAGCATTAATTAATCTAGGTAGCGAATTAAGCGTATCAACGAACCATGTAAAAATATTCTCCCAATTTTCCTTATCCTGCAAGCCGATAGAGTTGTTCATAATACGTATACCCGGAATATTATTATAATTATCTTTACCCCATTGTCTTATATGTACATTACAATCTGAAAACTCTGATTCCAATTGTTTCTCTTGGTCCAATAATAATTTATTAAAAGTAAAATCCTTAGTATCACCGTATACTAACCCAACGGAAGAGTTATTTACCCTAAATTCACAATGACGGGACTCGTTCTTTCTATTTTTCACTCTATAATATCTAGATTTTACTTCATTACCACTATGTTCATACTCAAAATCTTTATTTTTTATAAATTTGGAAAATTCACTCCAAAATTCTTTATAAACATTAGATCCCGCAACTGTATATTTCTGTGCTACCATAGAAGTAGATGTGGACAGTGTTAATTTGGCTTCTAAAGAATCTATATCAAGTTCCTCATTTTGTTTGAATAGCTCAAGAAAAATCTTTATAAATTCTGTTTTTAATAAAGGTACAATCTTACCATCAATGACTCCAGGTTCTTGATTACTCCAATCCGATTCTAAGTTATATAATTCATCCTTCAATTTTCCTAATTCTATCATATCAAGAAATGTATTATATATATTATCAAATCCTAATTGTAGACACAATACAGATAATAGTTGTATTTTTTCTCTATTTGACCACTGATTAACATCAACACCATCTTCTATATTTTGAATATAAAGTAGCAAACTATAATGATTAAACAGTCTTTTAATTCCCCTAGGATTATTACCTAGAGAATTCAAAATAAGTTTCTCAATAATTAGCAATTCATTACTATCTAGGCTATTAAATATACTTATGCCGTTTACTAAAGCTGATTGTATAAATTTTTTCATATCATACTGTTTTAAAGGCACTGTAAAAGGTACCTGAATAATTTTATCAAAAAAAGCTTTACCTTTATCCTTTGCTATATCCTCACCATATTTATCTTCAATACCTTTAATAATTACATTCGAATCAATTGCTAAAATAAATACACAACCTTCACAATCTAGAAATAACTTTAGTACCTCTAATAGTTCAACAGCTTTAGTGGGTACTAATCGATCTAAATCATCAATAAAGATAATCACTCTCCGTTTTCTTGAATTTAAAACATCAACATCTGTTTTTTTATCTACTAATTTCTGAAACTCAGCTTTAAATTCTTTTAAACTTGATATTTTTTTAGAGAACGCTTCTACAAGACCATCTACAATTTCATTTCCTCCACTCAAGCCAGACATAGAAATAGGAATTTTTGACATCGCAATAAGGATATTTTTAACTTTATCCACACTACCTTTATCCCCTTTTAAACTCTCTATTAATTCACAGATTAATGAGAGTGCTAAATCTTCATCCATATTAAATTGGGAATATTGCCACGTATTGAATTCAATGATTTCAACAACATCCTTATTATCTCCTAATAAAGATTTCTTGACCTGTTTCATAATACTGGTCTTACCTGTCCCCCAATCACCTTGAATAGCAACGGTCATAGGAGTTTCGCAGTTAACAAGAAATTCTTTTAGTCCTTTGGTATATTTGTTTATTTCAAAATAATCTATATCCGTAGGAATGTCTTTTAATGTTCCTAAGCTAAACTTTTCTAAACTTGTTTTTTCATTGTATTCCATCTTAAATAAATTCCCTTCTTATTCAAACCCCTCTCGACCTATCGCCACCGACGGATAATGCGGCAAGCTACTTAGATCCGTATCCAGTATCAAATCATAGATAGCCAGATAATTGTTTGGATATTGAATCTTTAATTCCTGATATTTGGCTTTTACTTTTCATGGTCGGCACTGGCAAAGAGCACTTCCACAACGGCAGTTTCTTTGCTTTCTTCCACAAAAGCATTTACGATGATTTGAATCATAGATTTTATCCATTAAATTCTAAAAGTTTTCTTCCTCAGGATCTTCGTAAGCAAAAAATTCAATCGAAAGTTTTATAGGGCGACTTATTAATCCGCAACTCTTTATATAATCATAGACCTCATCATCATCGAGGGTATGCTCTATAACTAGTTGATTATTTGTTCTCTCTACAACATGAATCCCTTCTGCATCCGGAATTTCTGGAATGACTACATCATCCGCATAAGTAAATGTCAGAGTAGTAATATCATCTTCAAATACATCATCAAATTCTTCTATCATTTTAAAAATCAATCCCTTCCCCAAACTCATCCACACTATCCGGCACATCACTAAACAAAGTCACATGTCCCATCTTGCGGTTGTGTTTCGCTTCTATTTTACCATACATGTGAAGGTGGGCGCTTGGATTTTCTGTGACATATTTTTCAGCCGCCTCGACATGCTGGCCGAGAACGTTGAGCATAACGGCTGGGGCATGCAGTTTGATAGCTGGTAATGGTGCTCCAAGAACACCCAAAATATGGGTATCAAACTGGGAGAAGTCGCAGGCTTCGATTGAGTAGTGGCCTGAGTTGTGTGGGCGTGGCGCGATTTCGTTGACAATGATGTCATCAGCAGTCGTAAACATTTCCACGCAAAGGGTTCCAGACAGATTAAGCTGTTCTGCGATTCGCACTGCCATCGCTTTGGCTTTTTCAGCTAGACTATCCGAAATGCGAGCTGGGACAATAGTCTTAGAGAGGATATTGTTGCGGTGGATATTTTCCTGAACTGGGAAAACCGTCACGTCCTTGCCATTTCCTGACACGATGACAGAAATTTCAAGGTCAAAGTTGACAAATTCTTCCAAGACACAGTTAGCTGAATCTGCTAGTTCATAGGCTTCTTCCAAGTCTACTTCTGAGCGAATGACCTTTTGCCCGTGTCCATCGTAGCCACCAGTCGCAGTCTTGAGGACATAGTTTTTCGACAGGTCGATATCTGCCAAATCTTGGCTAGAAGTCACAACCTTGTAAGGTGCCACGGTAACTTGAGCCTTGTTTGAGAGAAAGTTCTTTTCAAAGATACGATTTTGAGAGATGCGAAGTAGGTCGGTCCCTTGAGGGAGTTGTCCATCCTTGATGACAGCATCCAAACCGTCAGCATCGACATTTTCAAATTCATAGGTCAGGACATCGCAACGCTCAGCCAACTGACGGAGGGCATCCACATCATTATAAGGAGCCACGATGATTTCCGCAACGCGAGAAGCTGGACAATCCGCAGCAGGATCCAGCGCAATGACCTTGTGCCCCGTATAGATAGCAGAAATGGCCATCATCTGCCCCAGCTGACCGCCACCGATAATTCCAATTGTTTTAGATGAGCTCATTTGTCGACTCCTCTGCGATTTTTCCTTGTTCTTCTGCGAAATCTGCCAAAGCTGTCGCGATAGCCTGATCCTCTACAGACAGGAGACGAAGGGCAAAGAGGGCCGCATTGGTCGCACCTGCTTCACCGATAGCCATTGTCGCCACAGGCACACCCCCCGGCATCTGGACGATAGAGTAGAGCGAGTCCACGCCACTAAGGGCACGTGATTTAACTGGTACACCAATGACAGGAAGAGTTGTTTTGGCAGCTACCATACCTGGTAAATGGGCTGCACCACCAGCACCTGCAATGATGACCTTGATACCACGACTACGGGCCTCTTCTGCATGCTTGAACATAAGGTCTGGTGTACGGTGTGCGGAAACAACTTTCTTTTCGTAGGCTACACCGAAGCGGTCTAGGACTTCTGCTGTTTTTTGCATGGTTGCCCAGTCGGATTTTGAGCCCATGATGATGGAAATAATTGGTTTCATTTCTTCTCCTTTTTTAATAATCGTCTAATGTAGTGCGGACGTAAGCGACCGCCTATGGCGTTCCATTACTGCGACGATTATCCTATAGTGGCTCGCTTTCGCTCGCCATGACAAATCTAGTAGCTATTAATCTTTTATAGCCTTACTTCCGATATCGGTTCGGTAGAAGAGGCCTTCTGTATTTTGTTGGGCAAGTTCTTGGTAGATGGTACTTTGGGCTTCTTTAACGGTATCTGCTGTGGTGACGAGCATATAGACACGTCCGCCGTTTGAGAGTAGTGCTCTGCTATTTTCCGAAAACTTAGCTCCTGCATAGTAGGTGATGATGTTGCCCTCTGTCTTGGCTGGCAACTCGACACCCTTCTCATAGGCGAATGGATAGCCGTTTGAGGCTACAACCACGCCAAGTGTCACACCCTTGTCCGTCCAAGTAATAGCTGGCTCCTGGCCATCCAAAATATCGATAATATTTTGTGCAAAGTCAGATGTCAAACGAGGCAAGATGATTTGCGTTTCAGGATCTCCGAAGCGAGCGTTAAACTCGATAACCTTAGGTCCATCAGCTGTCAAGATAAGACCTGCGTAAAGGATACCCAAATAAGGGCGGCCTTCCTGAATCATTCCTTCTAGAACTGGCTTGACAATAGTCTCAACCGCTGTATCAACTACACTCTGTGGCAAGTGTGGAACTGGCGCATAGGCACCCATACCACCCGTGTTAGGACCCTTATCGCCATCGTAGGCACGTTTGTGGTCTTGTGCTGTCGGCATAATGTAGAATTTGTCGCCATTGACAAAGGCAAAGAGAGAGAACTCCTCACCTTCAAGAAATTCCTCAATAACCACACGCGCACCTGAGTCACCAAATTTATTGTCCAAAAGCATCTCATGAGCGGCTTCGACCGCTTGCTCAACCGTTTCAGCAACGACAACACCCTTCCCAAGCGCCAAGCCATCCGCCTTGACTACGATAGGTGCACCCTGCTTTTCGATATAGGCCTTGGCTTCCTCGAAATCTGAGAATGTGCCATAGGCTGCTGTCGGAACGCCGTATTTGACCATGATTTCCTTAGCAAAATCCTTGGACCACTCCAGCTCAGCTGCCAATCTTGTCGGACCAAAAGCCTTGAGACCAGCTGCATGGAAATCATCCACGATACCAGCCGCAAGGGCGTCATCTGGCCCTATAAAGGTCCAAGCAACATCGTTGGCTTTTACAAACTCAATCAATTCAGAATGTTCGGAAATAGAGATATTTACCAATTCCAAACTATCAAGAGTCATCCCATCATTCCCAGGAGCTACAAATACTTTTTCAACGTCTTTTGACTCAAGCAACTTCTTAGCAATCGCATGTTCACGACCACCCGAACCGACAACTAACAGCTTCATTCCTCAACCTCTTTTGCGAATTATTTACTAATATTATATCACAAACGTTCGTTTTAATCTTGTTTCACTCCGCATTTTTACGCAAAAAAGGAAAGAAACTGTTTTCTTTCCTTTACGTTCTTAATGTCTAAAATGTCTCACTCCTGTGAAGACCATAGTCAAGCCGTATTTGTCAGTAGCTTCAATTGATTCCTGATCACGGACGGACCCACCTGGCTGGATGATGGCCTTGATACCTGCTTTGGCAATTTCTTCCACGTTATCCGCAAATGGGAAGAAGGCATCTGAAGCAAGAACAGCGCCGTCCAGACGGTCTTTAGCTTGGTCAATGGCAATACGAACAGAAGCCACACGGTTGGTTTGACCTGGACCAACACCAAGTGTCATATGATCATTGGTCACGATGATACCGTTTGATTTGACGTATTTAATAGCTTTCCAAGCAAACTCAAGAGCTGTCGCTTCTGTCTCAGTTGGTTGGCGTTTGGTCACCACTTGCCAATCAGCTGGGCTTTCCTTGACCACATCTTGATTTTGCACCAGAAGTCCACCAACTACACCTGTGTATTCTGCTTCCACCTCGCTAGCCTCTTGAGCATCAAATGGCAAGGCAAGGATGCGCAAGTTTTTCTTTTTGTTGGTCAAAATGGCTAGCGCCTCATCCGTATAGCTTGGTGCGATGATGATTTCAAGGAAAACGCCGTGCATCTTCTCAGCTGTCGCAGCATCCACCTCACGGTTAAGAACAACGATACCACCAAAGATAGACACTGGGTCAGACTCATAAGCGTAGTCCCAAGCAGTCTCAATGTCATCAGCCTGACCGATTCCACATGGGTTCATGTGTTTGAGAGCCACAACGGTTGGACGGTCTTTAAAATCCCGGATGATACGAATGGCCGCATCAGCGTCACGGATATTGTTGAATGACAATTCTTTCCCATTGAGCTGTTTGGCTGAAGCAATCGAATAGTCTGTTGGCAAAGCTTTTTGGTAGAAATCCGCGTCTTGTTGAGGGTTCTCACCGTAACGCATAGCTTGTTTGAGGTCATAGGTCAAAGTGAGCTTTTCAGGTTTGCTTTCTCCGACTTGAGCTGTGAAATACTCTGCAATCAAGGCGTCATAAGCCGCTGTGTGACGGAAAACCTTGGCTGCCAAACGTTGACGCGTTTCGTAAGTCGTTTCACCATTGGCTGACAACTCGTCCAAAACCACAGCGTAGTCAGCAGGATCTACCACAACTGTAACACTGGCATGATTTTTCGCTGCTGAGCGAAGCATAGATGGCCCACCGATATCGATATTTTCAACTGCGTCAGCGTACGTCACATCTGGTTTGAGGATGGTTTCCTTAAATGGGTAAAGGTTTACCACCACAAGATCAATCAATTCGATATTATTATCCTTAGCCGCTTCCAGGTGACTATCCAAATCACGACGAGCGAGGAGTCCACCGTGTATATTTGGATGAAGGGTCTTGACACGACCATCCATCATTTCTGGAAAACCAGTCACATCATCGATCGCAATGGTGTCCACCCCAGCAATATCAAGGGCAACCTTGGTTCCACCCGTCGAGATGATATCCCAACCAAGTTTTTTGAGTTCTTGGGCAAATTCAACAATGCCCGCTTTATCTGAGACGCTGATTAAGGCGCGTTTAGTCATGTTTTTTCCTTTCATTTACTTATTTTTACTTTATTTTTTTCAGTTCTATTTTGATCAAATATCCCACATTCACCAACTTGGTTAAATTTACCATCTTCATTTTCAAATTTATTATAATAATAGTTTTTCTCGAAAATGTCAGTATATATGATTATTATTTCTTTAATATTTGAAATTTCTATTCCTTTATCAAGAGGAATATCTATAATTTTTTTATCATTTCTTTCCACAATTGGAAATTGTTCAATTTTCCCTTTTGTTTCATATAAAGATTGAGTATTCTCACTCTGATTTTCAAACTCATTCAATTTCCAAGATTGTAGAATCGCATGATTTAATCCAATATTCTTTGCTGATAACCTAAGATTACTATCTATTATGTCTACTTCCATTATTAATTTTGGTAAATTATTATAACGTTGTTCTATCTCTCTAATATCGCTATCCTTCTTGAGTGAAGCGGTATAAATATAAGAAGTCATCAATAATCCTGATATAGAACCTATGTATGCTAACCAACTATTCATATGAATCGGTTTCACACCAAATAATTCAAATAATTTTGTTACTAAGTCAAAAGAATCTACAACAAACAACAAAATTGAGAATATCGAAAAAAATATGATGGTTTTCCAAAAAGGGGACGATTTAATTTTATTTATCATTCTTACCTTCTCTCCACTCCCAAGCTATCCAGCACCTCTGGATACAACTTGTACTCTGCCTCATGAATCCGAGTTTCAAAACTTTCAATCGTATCATCAGCTAACCGTGGCACACGGACTTGCTTGATAACCTTACCTGTATCCACTCCGGAATCCACCCAGTGAATGGTAACACCACTCTCAGCAACGCCAGCATTCCAAGCATCCTCAATCCCATGAGCTCCTGGAAACTCTGGCAGGTAAGCTGGATGAATGTTGACAATCCGACCTTCATAAGCCGCCAATAAGGTTGGCCCAACGATTTTCATGTAGCCTGCTAGACAAACCAAGTCAATCTGGTGCTCTTCCAAGAGTTCGACAAGGGCCGCTTCGTAGTCTGCCTTGCTCTCAAACTCCTTGAGTTCAAAAGCATAGGACAGAACGCCAAGCTTGTCTGACCGCTCGAGCACATAGGCGTCACGATGGTCTGAAAAGACAAACTCCACTGGAAATTCTTCAGCAATCACCTGAAAATTTGAGCCATTACCAGAGGCAAAAACCGCTATTTTTTTCATTTGATGATGACACTTTCGTTTTCTTTCTTGACGATACGACCAATTTCATAGACTGGTTCATCCAACAATTCCTTGACACGACTTACATTTTCAGGGCTAACTGCCAGCATAAGCCCCACACCCATATTGAAGATTTCAAACATTTCCTCATGCTTAATTTCACCGTATTTTTCAAGGGCTTTGAAAATCGGTAAAACTGGAACCTTACTTTCCTCAATCTCAGCTGCTAGGTCAGCTGTAAACATGCGAGGGATATTTTCGATAAAGCCACCACCTGTGATGTGGGCAATGCCGTTGACCAACTCTTCCTTGATGAGTGGTAAGACAGCCTTGACATAGATACGAGTCGGCTCAAGAAGAACTTCCTTGAGTTTCTTGCCTTCCAATTCTGGCAGGACTTCCTCACCTGTGTAATCCGCAAAGACACGACGGACGAGAGAGTAACCATTGGAATGAATCCCACTTGAAGCAAGTCCGAGAAGAACATCTCCCTCTGCCACTTTTGAACCGTCAATGATTTGAGATTTTTCAGCCACACCGACCGCAAAACCAGCCAAATCATAGTCATCTTCGCCGTACATGCCAGGCATTTCAGCTGTTTCCCCACCGATGAGGGCAGCGCCTGCCTGCACACAACCTTCTGCCACACCAGCAACCACTTGTTCTAGCTTAGCTGGTTCATTCTTCCCTGTCGCTACGTAGTCAAGGAAATAGAGGGGCTCCGCACCCGCAGCGATGATATCATTGACACACATGGCTACACAGTCCTGACCGATGGTATCGTGCTTGTCGTACTTAATAGCCAGCATGAGCTTAGTTCCGACACCATCAGTCCCTGAAATCAAGACAGGTTCTTTGACACCTGTTTTTGAAAGGTCAAACATACCACCGAAACCACCAAGAGCTCCCATGACACCTGCACGCTCCGTACGAGCCACGTGCTTTTTAATCCGTTCAACAACTTTATAACCCGCTTCAACATCCACACCAGATTGAGCGTACGCATTTTTATTTGCCATTTTATTTTTCCTTTTCTTTTTTTGGGAAAGACTGCGACGTATTTTTAGATAAACAATTATTTTATCTAAAAATACTAGTCAGGTCTCTAGCTTTTGTCCCATAGGAGAAAGCCTCTACTGACAAATGCTTTAGTTTTTAGTCAGTAGTGAGACGTGGGGCATAAGCATTTTTATATTCCTTTTCTTTAATGGAGGATCTATTGTCTATTTGTAAAAACTGGTCTTTTCTTCCAAACTTCGACGATAGTCTTCTTCATAGTCGTAGAGAGGTGTTGGGTAGTCACCGTCAAAGTAAGCGACACAGAGACCACCATTTGGCGCATCCGTTTCAATACCAATTGAATCAATCAACCCCTCAACAGAAAGATAAGTCAGACTGTCCGCTCCAATGATTTGACGAGTTTCTTCGACCGTATGATTGGCCGCAATCAGCTCCTGACGGGTCTGGATATCAATCCCGTAGAAGCATGGATAAGCTAGCGCTGGACTACCAATGGCAACGTGAACCTCAGTCGCACCCGCTTCTTTCAAGAGTTGAACGATCCGACGAGAGGTTGTTCCACGTACAATAGAGTCATCAATCATAACCACACGCTTGCCTTTTACAACGCCTGAAACAGCAGAGAGTTTCATCCGCACCCCTTGCTCCCGTAATTCTTGAGTCGGTTGGATAAAGGTACGTTGGGTGTATTGGTTCTTGATGAGGCCCATTTCATTTGGTAGCCCGGACTCTTCAGAAAATCCCATAGCCGCGCTGAGGGAAGAATTGGGCACACCGACCACGATATCCGCCTCATGCTTGAATTCACGCGCCAATTGAGCACCCATACGTTTACGTGCCGTATGAACATTGACACCATGAATGTTAGAATCAGGGCGAGCAAAATAGATATACTCCATAGAACAGATTGCTAACTGGGTATCATCTGTATAGCTATCATACTGGATTCCCTTGTCATCAATGATCACAATCTCACCTGGCTTCAAATCACGAATCCATTCAGCACCAATAACCTCAAAAGCACAGGTTTCAGATGAAACAACCACTGCTCCGTTGGCCATTTTCCCGATAGAAAGCGGACGGAAACCATTGGGGTCAAGAGCAGCAATTAACTTATCTTCAAACAGCAAGATATAGGCAAAGCCACCTTTAACTAGACTGAGCGCCTCCTTGATTTTGCCCATCAGGCTAGGATTATGACTGCGACGAATGAGGTGGGCCAAGATTTCCGAGTCCGAAGTCGCGCTGAAAATCGCTCCTCTTTGTTCTAGTTCTTTCTTGAGAGAGGCTGCATTGGTCAGATTTCCATTATGAGCCAAACCAAACTGCATATCGTGAAAACGAAAAAGGAAAGGCTGGATATTATCTACAGAAGCTTCGCCAGCAGTCGCGTAACGCACATGCCCAATCGCACCAGTCCCCGTCAATTTATCTAAGTTAGCAGGGTTTCTGAAGACTTCTGATAGAAGACCCATATCGCGATGCCGCTTTAATTTCCCTTGGTCATTGGAAAGGATTCCTGCCCCCTCTTGACCACGGTGCTGAAGACTATGGAGACCAAAATAGGTCAATTTAGCAGCATCTGGATGTCCCCAGATACCGAAAACACCGCATTCTTCATTAAGAGATTTTACTTCGTATGTCATTTTATATACCTAATTTTTATTTGTGTAGCACCAAGAGCTAAATCTACATGACTTTTACATTACTGATACTATCTATTAAAACATCTGCAAGTCTTATTTTCCAGTAAAGTATTTAACCGCCGACGCAAACAGGTGCTGGTCTTTATTTCCTGGGATATTTTGGAAAAGACCGTCTTCATAACGTTCTGAGTGTCCCATTTTACCAATGATTTGGCCGTTCTTGCTGGTAATTCCTTCGATGGCATGGATAGAACCATTCGGATTGTACTTAGAATCCATACTTGGTTTGCCTTCAAAATCAACGTATTGGCTAAAGATTTGACCATTGGCACGAAGCTCTGCAAATTCTTCAGCCGTCACAACAAACTTCCCTTCACCATGCGATACTGGGATAGCATGAATATTACCCACTTGCACCCCAGTCAACCACGGCGAGTTGGTATTGGCAATGCGAGTTTCCACCATCTTGGCCACGTGTTGGTTGGCATCATTGTAGAAGAGGGTTGGGCTCGTACTGCTGGCATCTTCAAAGTTTCCGTATGGAAGAAGACCTGATTTGACCAAGGCCTGGAATCCATTACAGATACCGATAATCAAGCCACCACGAGCGATAAAGCTATCAATAGCAGCACGCACTTTTTCATTGAGCAGGATGTTGACGATAAACTTAGCTGAACCATCTGGCTCATCCGCAGCTGAGAATCCACCTGCAAAGAAGAGAATGTTAGCCTTGCCGATATTGTCAACCATGGTTTCAACTGACTTGACAATGGCTTCTTCATGCAAGGTCACGAATGGTACCAAGTTAACCTCTGCACCTTCTTTTTCGAAGGCCTTAGCTGAGTCATATTCTGAGTTGGTGCCCGGGAATACTGGGATATAGACCACCGGTTTTTCAACCTTTTCTTTTGCTTTAATCACAACATCTGATACCACAACTGGTACTTCAGCAAGTTCTTTAGCTTGAGTAAATTCTGTTGGGTAAACTTTCTCCAGTTTGCCTTGGAAGGCACTGTCAAGCTTGTGTCCATCTAGCTTCACACCGTTGACAAGGAGTGTAAAGTCTGCTTTCGTTTGACCGATTCTCTCTACTCCAGCAATTTCTTCAGGAGAGGTAAAGACAAATCCACCTAATTGAGCTGTCAAAGCCGTTTCAAGTTCAGGCAAGGTCACCTCTGCACCAATATGATTTCCAAAGGTAGCAAGAGCCAAACTTTCAACCACACCGCCGTATTTGACAGCCGATGCAGATGTTACTTTGTGAGCCTTTTGAAGGGCTTCAAACTGAGCAAAGTTAGACTTAATCAAGTCAAAATCAATCTCTGCTGAGAGTGCTTGGCCTGGGATGTAGTAGATGTTTTCACCAGCATTCTTGAACTCTGGCGAAAGCACCTTACGGCTATCCGCTGTCGTCACCCCAAAAGCGACCAAGGTTGGTGGCACTGTCAATTCTTCAAAAGTACCAGACATAGAATCCTTACCACCGATAGATGGCAAACCAAGCTGAATCTGAGCTTCGATAGAGCCTAGGAGAGCTGCTACTGGCTGACCAAAACGCTCAGCTTGTTTGTCCATGCGCTCGAAGTACTCTTGGTAAGAGAAGCGAGCCTTAGACCAGTTGGCACCAGCAGCAACCAAACGAGCAGTTGCTTCAATCACCGCATAGGCAGCACCGTGGTATGGAGACCATTCAGCTACATATGGGTTGAATCCTTGAGCCATGACTGACGCAGTATGAGTCACACCGTGTTGAACTGGTAATTTCTGCACAGATGCCTCAGTTGGTGTGAGTTGGTAGCGTCCGCCAAGTGGGTGATTGACTGTTGAACGACCAACAGAGCAATCAAAGATAGTCTGCAATCCTTTTTGACTCGCATGGTTGAGGTCAGATAGAACCGTAAGGGTATCTGCTTCAAGTGTGTCAGCAGATGTTTGACGTTCTTCTGGAAGCTTGACATCTTTGTCCACAACCTTGGCATCAACAACGACACGCACACCGTTGGTATCTAGGAAACGACGTTCCAAGTCGACAATCGTTTCACCATTCCAGTGCATGACTAGATTTGGTTTTTCAGTCACTGTCGCAACCACAACAGCATCAATATTCTCTTTGTTACATTCAGCAACGAAGGCATCTACATCCTCAGGACGAACCACCACAGCCATCCGTTCTTGAGATTCAGAGATGGCAATTTCGGTACCATTCAAGCCCTGGTATTTAAGAGGCACCTTGTTGAGGTCAATTTCAAGACCGTCTGCCAATTCACCGATGGCTACACAGACACCACCAGCACCAAAGTCGTTGGATTTCTTGATGAGACGAGTCACATCGCCATTACGGAAGAGGCGCTGAATCTTACGTTCTTCGATAGCATTCCCTTTTTGAACCTCAGCACCAGCAGTCTCTACTGACTCAACTGTTTGAACTTTAGAAGAGCCTGTCGCACCACCGACACCATCACGTCCAGTCTTACCTCCAAGGAGAATAATGACATCACCCGCTTCCGGTTTTTCACGGACCACATTGCCCTTAGGAGCCGCACCAACAACGGCACCAAGTTCCATACGTTTAGCTACAAAGCCTGGGTGGAAGTATTCACGAACGTAGGTTGTTGCAAGCCCAATCTGGTTACCATATGAAGAATAACCATGAGCCGCTGTTTTAGAAATGACTTGTTGTGGCAATTTACCAGCGCGAGTTTCTGAAATCGGTGCTGTAATATCACCAGCACCTGAGATCCGCATGGCTTGGTAAACATATGAGCGACCTGACAATGGGTCACGAATGGCTCCACCGATACAGGTAGCAGCCCCACCAAATGGCTCAATTTCCGTTGGGTGGTTGTGAGTTTCATTCTTGAACATTAGGAGCCATGGCTCTTTCACACCATCAACATCCACTTCGATTTCTACTGAGCATGCATTAATTTCGTCAGACACTTCCATATCATCCAAACGTCCATTGGCACGCTCATAACGACCGAAAATAGTCGCCATATCCATCAAGGTTTGAGGTTTTTCAGAACGCCCCAACTCCTCGCGCATGGCAATATACTTGTCGTAGGTTGCCTGTAATTGTTTTTGGAATTTAGAAGCTGAAAAGTCGATGTGTTTCAACTCAGTCTCAAACGTCGTGTGACGGCAGTGATCAGACCAGTAAGTGTCCAAAACCTTGAGTTCTGTTTCCGTCGGCACGCGCCCGATTGACTTGAAGTAGTCTTGGATAAAGAGCAAATCATCCACTTCCATAGCCATCCCTTGCTCGGCCTTGTAGCGGGCAAAGTCTTCTGCCCTATAACTTTCAAAGAAAGTCAATTTTGGAATGGTCTTATCTGACTCTGAAAATTCCTGCTTGGCAATCCCTGTCGTGATGTCTTTGAAACGAGAATCAACTGGATTGAGCAGGTAGTTCTTGACCGCTTCCAACTCAGTCGCATCAATATCTTTATTGACTAAGTACAGTTGGGCTGTGTTGACTGTCACGTCACTCGAACTTCCCAACAAAAGCAAGGCTTCTTGCGAAGAAGCTGCACGCTGGTCAAACTGCCCTGGCAGGCTTTCAATAGCAAAGAAAGCATAGTTGGCAAGATCCGCTTGCACAGCCGCTTCGTCCAAGACATGGTCTGTCACCTGCTCAGAGAAGATGTGTTTCTCTGCAGGCGCAAACAAGTCCTCTGCCAAGTTAAAGACATCATACACTTGCACAATGCGAATGCTTTTCAAGCTTGAAAGCCCCAAGTTATGCTGGAGTTCTCTCACCAAACTCTCTGACTTGACCTGAAAATCAGCCTTTTTTTCAACAAAAATACGTTTATCCATCAATTCTTATTCCTTTATTTCAGCTCTTGCAATGTTTCCAAACGACCTCTAGGTTGTTATTTTAGTTCTTGCAACTTCTCCCAGACAACTTCGTAAACGTCTGTTAGCTCTCCTAATCCTCTACGGAGTGAAAAGGTCTGAGGGACCTTTTCAGCCTGAGTCCTTTTAGTTGAGAGACGAAGGTTTTCCGTTGCAAACAGATTATTTCAAACCTTGCAACTTTTCCCAAACAATCTCGTAAACGTCGGTTAGTTCTCCCAATCCTCTACGGAAAACATCCTTATCCATGTGGTTGCCATCCGCATCCCACAAACGGCAGTTATCTGGTGAAAATTCGTCTGCCAAGATAATCTTGCCATCCTTATCAAAACCGAACTCTAGCTTAAAGTCAATCAACTTAAGTCCAATCTCAGCAAACCAGACCTTCAAAAGTTCATTGATTCGACGAGTTTCTTCCTTCAAGTAGGCGATTTGCTGGTCATCCGCAATCTGTAGGAATTTCACATGTTCGTCATTGATAAACGGGTCATCCAAATCATCATTTTTGTAGTAAAATTCGACAATCGGAGTCTCCAAGGCGATTCCCTCATCCACACCAAAACGTTTTGAAAAGGAACCAGCTGTATAGTTGCGAAGCACAACTTCCAAAGGAATAATCTTAACCTTTTTATTGAGTTGTTCCGTGTCTGAAAGCTTCTCCACAAAGTGAGTCGCCACACCAGCCGCATTTAATTTCTCAAAAATAAAAGATGAAATCTGATTATTCAACACTCCCTTGCCCGCAATCTGCTCCTTCTTAACACCATTAAAAGCAGTCGCCTGGTCCTTGTAAGTTGAAATAATAAGATTTTCATCCTCAGTTGTATAGATATCTTTAGCTTTTCCCGAATAGATCAATTGTTTTGACATTTTAAAGTTCGCCTTTCGTATTACTTGAGCACATTCTACCATAAAAAACCTAAAAATACAAGAATTTAACCGAATAAATAACGTAGTAACCTCAAAAATCATAAAGAAAAAACCGCAAGAAGAATCTTTCTCACAGTTTTAAAATCATTTAACTCTAAAAACACGAACATTACTCTTTGTTCAAAAAATGATCCAAATAATAACGCAGGTAACTTTTCTTACCTGTAATCATCTGCAGACGACCTTCCACACCATATCGAAGTTTTTCAGCTTGCTCAGAAGTTAGATTAGTCTCTGCCTCGATTTTAAAGAAATTCCCTTTTTCAGTCTTGGTAGCTGTCGCATCAATACTTGTAATAGTAGAATCTAGGAAAAGTTGATTCTTGGCATCATGAGTCGTCGTATAGCGAACAGAATCACCAACCTTGATTCTTGCTACATCTTTTGAACTTAGATAAGCTGTGAGTTTGGCTGTCTCTTCTTTTTCCAAAGACGGATAGAGTTGGGCTAGTAAGGCACCTTCTGCTACCATGGTAGAATCACTGGTCTCAGGATTAAGGTGAAGCACCCCATCCTCACTCGCCGTAATTTTCCCCTTGTCTAAAAGGTTTCCCTGAACCTTCTTACCTGACTCTGTCTCCAAGATTTTCTGGTCTAGAAGGGTCAATTCCTGACCGACCCTAGCCAAATGTTGGGATTTAAGGGACTCTAATTGACTGCTTAAGCCTGACGCATAGGCTTGCTGGGTACCTGAACCTGCATACTGAACACGGTAAGTAGCAAGACTGGATTCTAACTGAGAAAGATGCGCTTCCACCTGCGAAATTGTCTGAGCCTTAGCTTGCGAATTTTCCTCGCCCTGAGACTTGTAGGACTGGTAGAGAGAGTAGGCTAGATTCTGACTGGCCAAGGAAGCACCTGTTTCAATAGCTGACTTAGCTGTCTGGTAATCGCGAATTTTAGCCTCTGTTTGGCTGATGAGATTGCCGATTTCGGCTTGGGTTTGGCTAGCTGCTGCATTCTGGGACGCGATGGTCTCATTTTGTTGCGATGTACTAGCCCTAAGACTGTCTGCTTGACCGAGGTAGTCGCGAAAAGTGGCTTGGTAGCCAAACTTATCCTCCTCTGGAAAGTAATCCGTCCCTTCTTGCAGGCTCTTTTGCAAATACTCCAATTGCTTTTTTTGATCCTTGAGCATGTCCAGCTGACTAGCATAGGTCTCTACTTGAACACCTTCTGCTCCTTCCTGATATTGAACCAACAGTTCTCCCTTTTTAACCAGCTTATTTTCTTCCAAATGATTGACAAGAATGCGATTGTTGCTAGTTGACTGGATACTTGCAAGGATACGACTAGGCTCGACAGTAGCTCTAGTAGACAAACTCATCTCCTTCTCTGCCAAAGTTGCAAAGCCAAACAAAAACACAAGCAGAAGGGACATGGGTACAATCACCCGACTGGAAAAATTATGGTAACGACGATTATAAAACTCCGCACTTTCTAAAAATTCTGGTTTCATCCTCTCCTCTTTCTAGCTATTGACCAAATGGGCGTAAAAGCCACCCTGTGCAAGCAAATCAGCATGCTTTCCTTCTTCGACAATCTTGCCCTGATCCAAGACAACAACTTTCTCTGTCCGCTCAGCAATGCTCAAGCGGTGGGCGATGAAAATCAAGGTCTTATCTAAAGCCATGAGATTATCTACAATTCGCTTCTCTGTCAAAATATCCAAACTGCTGGTCGCCTCATCCAAAATCAAGACAGGCGCATCTGTCAAGAGAGCACGCGCCAGAGCGATTCTCTGACGTTGACCACCTGAAATTCCTGCCCCATCCGAAGTCAATTCTGTCTGGTAATTCAGGGGCATACGCTCGATATCCTCCCGAATCTCTGCCAATTCGACCGCCCGTAAGATATCTTCCTGTGTCGTCCCCTCCTTGGCTCCAAGGAGAAGATTCTCCAAAATCGTTCCGTTAAAGACATAGGGCTGTTGAGGCAGATAGTTGATATACTGGCGCAGGGCTTTTTTATCAATCTGATTGAGATTGACACCACCCAGACTAATCTCTCCTTGACTTGGGTCGTAAAAATTAACCATCATCTTAGCTAAGGTCGTCTTACCTGACCCCGAAATCCCCACAAAAGCCACCTTAGAGCCTTGGGGAATAGTCAAATTGATATCTGACAAGACATCTCGACCATAGCCATACTTGTAATGAACCTGCTTGAAGGTCATATCTCCCTTCATCAAGCTCAGATCCTCAACTGTTTTCTTCTCATCAAACTCAGAAGCTACCAGATAAACCTCATTTAGACGTTTATTGGCAACCTGCGCTGTCTGAAGCTTAGTTTGCAGGTTGATGATATTCTCCAAAGGATTAGTAAAGTAAACCAGCAAGGTATTATAGGTAATCAACTGCCCCAAACTCATCTTGCCATCCATGACCAGAACAGCCCCCATCCAGAGAATGCCGACATTGAGCAAGAGATGGGCAACCTTTTTCAGAGCCTTTTGCTGACTCTCTGCTCGACTATAGGTAAAGGATTTTTTCAGATAATCCACAAATTCCTTGTCAATCTTTTGGTAACGCTGACTTTCACTGGTCAAGGACTTGATAGTTTCAATACCATTGATGTCCTCAATGATAGAAGAAGACAGAACCGCATTGGCTTCCATGGTATCCCGATTCATCTTTTCAAACGGCTTCATAAAGGCAAAGATAATCACTGTGTAGATAGGGAGCGCCAATAAAGTCATGAAAAAGAGATTGGTATTTTGTGAAAATAAAACAAGGGAAATAATGACAACCGTTGATACATCTAGGAAAATCGAAAGGATGGTCGAAGCCAGCGCATCAATGATACTGTTAGCATCCGTGAAACGAGACACGATTTCCCCTGTACGACGTGTCGCAAAAAAGGACATAGGCAGGTGAAAAACATGCTTGATGTAGGACAAAATCACATCAATCGATAAACGTTGCCCCAAAACAAGTAAGAGATACTCCTGAGCGTAAGACAAGATTTGCTGGAGAATATAGACGATAACCAGCCCAATAGAAATAATCCCAAGCGTCGAACGCATCTGATCTGGCACATAGGTATCAATGATAGACTGCAGATAATAAGAACCCACAATGTTAATCAAGGTTACCAAGAGTGTTGCCAAAACGATATTGGCAATCAAGCCACGCTGCTTCACTAATATAGGGATAAAAGAGAGCAGACCATTCTTTTGATCCTTATGAGGCTTGTAGTCTGGACTAGGTGCCATAAAAAGAGTCACTCCTGTCCATTCTTCCTCAAAACGCTCACGTGGCAGTTTAGTCAACTTCACCCCGGGATCTGGATCGGCAATATGAATTCTATCCTTATCCTGCCCAGTCACCACATAGTAGTGGAGCAATTTTCCTTCCTTAAGCACATGGGCAACAAAAGGAAAGGTCAAATCTGGCAAGTCAAAGAGCGTCATATCTGCCTTGATAGCTCGCGTCTCAAATCCAATCTCCTCTGCCACCTTGACCAAGCCCAAAGCCGTCGTCCCATCCATGGTCGTCTTGGCCAATTCTCGTAAGTGAGCCAAAGAATAGTAACTACCATAGTAGCCAAAAACCATGGCTAATGAAGCTACACCGCAGTCCATCTGATCCACCTGCGGACGATAGTGACGTTTCCCAAATTTCATCTTCATCTCCTTTTTCCTAATACTCAATGAAAATCAAAGAGCAAACTAGGAAACTAGCCGCAGGTTGCTCAAAACACTGTTTTGAGGTTGTAGATAAGACTGACGAAGTCAGTCACATATATACGGTAAGGCGACGTTGACGTGGTTTGAATTTGATTTTCGAAGAGTATAAACTCATCTGATAACAACTATCTTACCCCAATCCCCAAACAAAAACTGGACTTCCTTCCCAAATGCGCCTATCTACCTCCCAACTGCACTTTTAAGATAAAAAAATAGGTAGAACAAACATTCTACCTAAAATATATATTTATTTCTTTTTCTTCCTAATTCTTTTGTCAATCATATATACAACGATAAGCGAAAACAGCGGTGGTACAATATAACTCTTTTCACTCATTATCAGCTGAAATCCCAGAGTTGCAAGTATCTTAAAGATGAAAATATTCATCAAAAATAGAAACACAAATACTAAAAAATATTTTAAAATCTTCTTCATTTCTTTTCTTCAACTTTCCTAATTTCTATACCTATTTTATCAAAAAAATAGGCAGAACAAACGTCCTACCTAAAATATATATTTATAAAGATTAAAATGTAGATAATTGTCAAATAGGATATTTATCTACATTCTTAGCAACATGCAACTCCTCTTATCTTGCTTCTTGCTATTCTTTACTTTTGACGACTTCTACCACATCTCCTACACTTTGGAGTTGGTCAATTTCCTCATCGCTGATTTCGATATTAAATTCATCTTCCAGCGTCAAGATAAACTCCATCAAGTCAACTGAGTCAGCATCCAAGTCGTCTTTCAGACTCAAGGATTCTGTCACGACAAAATCCTCTCCCTGTCGCTCTTGGATAATAGTCACAATACGGTCAAAAATTTCTTTTTCTGTCATCTCTTTTATTCTCCTGAAAATTCACGCGCAGTCTGGGCAACTACGTCTGTTTCTAGCATGGTACGAATCTGGCGGATTGTACTATAAACAGCCTTGGCATCGCTTGAGCCATGAGTCTTGACAACCGGTGCCTTGACACCAAACAAGACTGCTCCACCAACATCTGAGTAGTTGAGCTGTTTTTTCAAACCTCTGAGGCTATCCTTGAGAAGGAGGGCGCCTAGTTTCGCTAGCAGACCACCACCTGTAATAGCGGTCTTGAGCAAGTCCATGATTCCCATGGCTGTCCCTTCAATGGATTTGAGCACAGCGTTTCCCGTGAAACCATCTGCCACGACAACATCCGCAACGCCATTCATCAAATCACGCGCTTCCACGTTTCCGATAAAGTTCAAACTTTCATCAGCTGCTAGTAATTCGTAAGTTTCCTTTCGAAGCGGGTCGCCCTTACTACTCTCTGTTCCATTGTTGAGCAAGCCAACACGTGGTTGCGCAATGCCACGGACATTTTTAGCATAGAAGGAACCTAGAACCGCGTATTGATGGAGATGCTGGGCTGTATTTTCTGCATTAGCACCGAGGTCTAGCATGTCAAAACCTTTCCCATCTACAGTCGGCAAAGTCGACATAAGCCCAGGTCGATCGATGTTCTTGATACGACCCACGATGAAAAATCCTGCTGCTAGTAAAGCACCTGTATTCCCAGCCGATAGGACAGCATCTGCTTCACCCTCTTTGACAGCCTTGGCCGCCAATACCATACTGGCATTTTTCTTCTTCCGAATAGCTCTCGTAGGTTCATCGTCTGAATCAATCTTTTCATCCGTATGGATAATGCTGACGCGCTCTGTCGCTGTCAGATATTGCTTGATTTTAGCTTCATCTCCGTAGAGTTGAACCTCGATATCTGAAAAGTCAGCTAGGGCTTGATTGACACCCTCAACGATGGCTTGAGGTGCGTAATCGCCCCCCATGGCATCTACTGCGATTTTTTTCATTTCTTTTCCTCTTTTAGTAATTGTCCCCAGTCTGCTAGGGAATCAATAAATTTCTTTGATTTTAGGTGAATCCCAACGTACTCTTCGTAGAGTTGATCCATAAATTGGCGTAGCTCTTGCTTGATTTCAGGCTTGAGCGAAATGGTCTCCAAAGTCTCAAAATCAATGGCTTGAAATTGATTGAGCAGATAAGGGATATTGGGATTGAGATGGCAACGTCTCTCATCCTCATGATAATGATCTGGACAGAGGCAGGCTCCATATTTGAAAGAAAAGTCAAAAGCCTGACCGACCCGATGGCAGAAGACACACTCATTAAAATTGAGGCTGATTCCAAATCGAGTCAAGATTTGAATTTCAAAAATATTGGTCAAAACTTGATAATCCAAGCCAGCTTCCATCAACTCCAAAGTCTTTTGCAAAAAAGCAAACAAGGGAGCATCCTGCTGATTGTCCTGCAAACTAGCATCGGCAAGAGCTGCCACGTAGGTCGCATAAGCCATGACAAAGAGGTCACTATTAATCTTGGGAAAGGTCATCACCTCATGATAGTCCTCAATGTAACTGAGCCCATCATCATTGATTCGTAAGAGAAATCGTGCCAGCACCAAGGGCTGAATAACCGGTGCCAGCTTAGACTGGCCAGCATGTTTAACGAAAAACATCCGCTTACCAGCCTGCTCTGTAAAAATCTTGACGAGCTTATCATTCTCACGAAAATTGCGATTGTAGAGCACCAAGCCTTGACTCGTGATAGACTGAATCATGCTTCTCTCATGTACTCCTCAAGTCGTTTCATGGCTTCTTTGATAGTCTCCATGCTGGCTGCATAAGACAGACGCACATAGCCTTCTCCGTAACGCCCAAAGGCAGCACCAGGGATAAAGGCAACAGCCTTCTTCTGAGCAAAATCCTTCAGAAAAGCAAAGGAGTCTTGATTGTAGCCCGCTGGAATCTTAGCAAAGATATAGAAGGCACCGTCTGGTTTGATAATCTCAAAACCAAGAGCAGTCATTTTCTCGATAATATAGTCCCGACGCTGGATGTATTCCTTCTTCATAGGTTCCGCATCGTTTTTACCAGCCGTCAAGGCTTCCACCGCAGCATGTTGAGCCATGGTATTTGCGGCAGTAACCAAGTACTGGTGACTCTTGATCAACTGAGCTGTAAAGGCAGCAGGAGCGAAAATCAGTCCCAAACGCCAACCGGTCATAGCATGTGATTTAGACAAACCATTGATAATAATAGCCTGGTCTCTCAACATAGTTCCCAGAGATACATGGGCTTCCCCTGTATAGGTCAATTCTGAGTAAACCTCATCACAGACAACGAAAATTTCGTACTTGCGTAAAACAGCTGCCAAAGCTTCCAACTGCTCCCGACTGTAGGTAATTCCTGTCGGATTAGCTGGATAGTTGAGAATAACCGCCTTGAGCTTGTCACCCTGCTCCAAAATAGCTTTCTCTAGCATTTCTGGTGTCAAGACAAAACCATTTTCAGTTGTGTCAATCTCGACAATCTCTGCCCCAACTAGATTGACAATTGGTTCATAACCCGGATAAGCAGGAGCTGGCAAGAGCACCTTGTCTCCCTCTTCCAAAATAGCCGTCAAAGTAGCAGATAAAGCCTCTGTCGCCCCAATTGTAACCAAGATTTCATTTTCAGGAGCATAGTCCAGTTGGTACTTTTCCTTAACAAAGTCACTGGCTGCCTGACGTAGAGTCAGCAGGCCACTCATCCCTGTATAGTAGGATTGGTTCTGGTCAATCGCTCGCTTGGCCGCATCCTTGACATGATCTGGCGTTGTAAAATCAGGTTCCCCCAAGGTCAAACGCAAGACCCCAGGAATCTCCGAAATAGCCTGGTCAAACTGACGAATCAACGAAACTTGAATCTTATCTAACTGTTTATTAAAGCGCTTAGTTAAGTCCATAGATACCTCCTACTTTCAAAACGTATCTCTATTATACTACAAAAGCCCCCCGACCGCAAAAATACATGATAGAATAACGCTAGCATGACAAATTGAAGTATGTTAAAATGGATTTGTCGCAACTCCACTAACGAACTTAGTTTGGAGGTGAGTTTTTGCTAATCTTCGTTACAGTTATTCTAGCACCATTACTGATTACTATTACCGGTAATGTCATTTCTGAGTGGATAGTCAGAAAGTGGTTAGATAAGCGCGACAAAAAAATATAACCTGAGTTTAGTTTTAATGTAACTGGACAAAAAGAAATACCAGAGGTGGAGCTCTGGTATTTTTGTTTTTGCCAAGACTTCGTTACAGTTCTTGTAGGATTATTATTACATAATTAGCACTACTTGTCAAATAATTGTTATCTCCACTTTCTATTTTACTTTTCCTCTTTACAGGTCTATAATGGTAACAGATTCTATTTGGAGGTTTTTATGTCATTTCTATCAAAAAATGGAGCAGGCATCTTGGCCTGCCTTCTCATTTCCATTCTATCTTGGTACTTAGGAGGATTCTTCCCTGTGATTGGCGCGCCTGTTTTTGCGATTTTTATGGGAATGCTCCTACACCCCTTCCTCTCGTCTTATAAACAACTGGATGCGGGATTGACCTTTAGTTCCAAGAAATTACTCCAATATGCCGTTATCTTGCTTGGTTTTGGTCTCAATATCTCGCAAGTCTTCGCAGTCGGACAATCTTCACTCCCTGTCATCCTATCCACCATCTCAATAGCCTTGATTGTTGCCTACCTCTTCCAGCGCTTCTTTGCACTGGACACAAAACTGGCTACCTTGATTGGAGTAGGTTCTTCTATCTGTGGGGGTTCGGCTATTGCTGCAACAGCGCCTGTTATCCATGCCAAGGAAAAGGAAGTCGCCCAAGCCATTTCCGTTATCTTTTTCTTCAATGTCTTGGCTGCACTTATCTTTCCGACTCTAGGAACCTGGCTTCATCTATCCAATGACGGCTTCGCCCTCTTTGCAGGAACTGCAGTCAATGATACTTCCTCTGTAACCGCCACAGCCAGCGCCTGGGACAGTCTCTACCAGACCAATACCCTCGAATCCGCAACCATTGTCAAACTCACACGAACACTAGCTATCATCCCCATCACTCTCTTTCTCTCCTACTGGCAAAGTCGCCAACAAGAAAATAAGCAAGGATTGCAACTGAAAAAAGTCTTCCCACTTTTTATCCTTTACTTCATCCTTGCATCTCTCCTAACTACCCTCCTGACCTCTCTTGGTGTGTCCAGTAGTTTCTTTACCCCACTCAAACAACTCTCCAAATTTCTCATTATCATGGCCATGAGTGCTATCGGTCTCAAAACCAATCTGGTAGCTATGGTCAAATCCAGCGGAAAATCCATTGTTCTCGGAGCCATCTGCTGGATTGCCATCATCCTGACCAGTCTTGGGATGCAGACCCTTATCGGCATTTTCTAACACAAAAGGTAGCCCACCAGCTACCTTTTTCTTATGCTTCCTCAATCAAGCGTGTATGTTCTCTCTTAATACAACGATTCATCACGATATCATCACATCCACCAGCACGCAAGATTTCTTCCGCTTCTAGACTTTCAAGTCCTAGCTGTGCCCAAAAAATCTTAGCATCAGCCTTGAGAAAATCACGCGCCACATCTGGCAAAAACTCACTGCGCCGGTAAACATTAACAATATCTACAGGAAAAGGAATCTCTGCTAGACTAGCATAAGCCTTTTCACCCAATATTTCACCACCTGCAGCCTTGGGATTGACTGGGATGATTTTATAACCCCGAGCCTGCATTTCCTTGGTTACTCGATTGCTAGTTGTTTCTTCACGGTCTGACAAGCCCACCACAGCAAGGGTTTTACTCGTTGCGAGATACTGACGAATCACGCCATCACTTGGATTGATAAATTCTTGACTCATAGAAATCCTCCTTTTCATCAGTATAGCACATTTTGAAAAGGCTTGCAGATTTTTAATATAAAAACCTCCTAGCAGTTCATTCACTTCTGCTAGGAGTATGTTTTATTCTAAGTGAAAACTTAAATCTTTTTCTCAATACTGAAAAGTGGAGAAAGTGGGCGTTTTTCATGGATACGTACAATAGCATCCCCTAGGAGATGAGCGATTGAAATTTGCTCAATCTTATCAATCAAACGCTCTTCTGGGAGATAGATGGTATCCAAAACAACCAATTTCTTAATAGCTGAATTTTGGATATTGTCCATAGCAGGACCAGAAAGAACTGGGTGCGTACAGCTTGCATAGACTTCAACAGCACCAGCTTCTGCAAGGGCATCTGCCGCATGACAAATCGTTCCAGCAGTATCAATCATATCATCAATCAAGATACAAGTCTTGCCTTCGACCTTACCGATGATGTTCATGACTTCACTAGTATTCATCTTATCAACACTGCGACGTTTGTCGATGATAGCGATAGATGTTTTCAAAAACTCAGCCAACTTACGAGCACGAGTCACTCCTCCATGGTCTGGGCTGACAACCACATAGTCAGAACCAACCATGCCACGACGCTCAAAATAATCCGCAATCAGAGGAGCTCCCATCAAATGATCCACAGGAATATCAAAGAATCCTTGAATCTGCGCAGCATGCAAGTCGATGGTCAATAAACGATCCACTCCAGCTACTTCAAGCATATTTGCGACAAGTTTTGAAGTGATTGGCTCACGCGCTCTCGCCTTTCTATCCTGACGTGCATACCCATAGTAAGGCATGACAACATTGACAGATTCTGCACTCGCACGCTTCAAAGCATCCACCATAATCAAAATTTCAAGCAGATTGTCATTTACAGGCGAGCTAGTTGATTGTAGGATAAAGACGTGTTTCCCACGGATTGATTCTTCGATGTTGACCTGAATCTCTCCATCTGAAAATTGGCGAACACTTGATTTCCCCAACTCTATCCCAATCTCCTGCGCCACACGTTTTGCCAATTCTTGATTAGAAGAAAGGGCAAACAGCTTTAAATCAGAAAAAGACATGATTTCCTCCGGTATATATGTATCGCTTGTGCTTTTCACAAGATTTTTCCATTTACCATTGTAGCGCTTTTTGCACTATTTTTCAATCAAAAATAAAAGAAGGGCACCATATTTGTGCCCCTGCATCATTCTTTTGAAAAATATTCTAGTTCATCAACTCATTGTGCTTCTCAACAAAACGATAAGCCTGATAAAAACCATAAAGAGTAGTAGCCATAACTACTGGAATCGCTAAGGGTAACTCTGTCTCTAATTCAACAAACGGAGAATTAAACAGGAAGTGAGTTCCCAAGGCTAAACCTAGGAAAATAAGGCCCTGTTTCTTGCCAATCTTCTGTCCTTTATAGGCTCTGTAAAGCAAGTAAACACCTACTACAGCCAAACCTGAAAAAGTCCAGTGAGAGGCAATTCCTGAGATGATACGCTCTAAAATTCGCGAAATAGTAAAGTCAAAACCCTCTGGTAAATCCGTACGAATGTAGCCAATATCCTCAATCATTTGGAATCCCAAACCAGAAGCAATCCCTAGTAAAAACAAAGATTTTAATTTTCGGACATGAAGCAAAGCTAAAACAAAGACAAGTGGCAATAATTTCAAGGGTTCTTCTACCAAAGGAGCCACAATAGCACTTTCAAAGGCATTTAAAAATGCACTATCTGGGAAAAGAATACCCAGCAAGTCATGGATATAGGTATTAGCAAAGCTAGACAACCAGCCTGCAAGGAACATCCCACCCAATAAAGACAGAATCAAGGCCTTCTTTGGCAATTCCCATTTTTTCCCAATACGGAAAAGGAAATAAAGAGCCGGAATCATGTAAAAGAGAGCTAGAAAGATAGAAACTCCCATGAGTCCATATTCCGCACCTGACATCAAACCATCCGTATAGTAGATGGTTTCATATTGTAAACCAATACATAGCAATAAGATAAAAATAAATAAAATGCTGTTTTTCTTCATACACTTTCTTTCTAAATGAAGTATTTATAATTCTACGACTGTCATCCTTCCTGTATCCACATCGTAAACCGCACCTGAAATAACAACATCGTCTGGTATTAGGTGAGACTCGATAAGAAGTTGCATGTCCTCGCGTACACTCTCCTCTATATCTTGAAAAGGCAAGAAATCCTGATCTGACACATCGACACCTAGTTCCTCTTTTAAATACTCCTGAAAAGGACCATTTTCAAAGGTCTGTGCACCACAGTCTGTATGATGGAGCACCACAATTTCCCTTGTCCCCATTTGTTGCTGGGAAATCACAAGCGAGCGAATCATATCATCTGTCACTCGCCCTCCAGCATTCCGCAAAATATGAGCATCTCCCAGAGCCAACCCAAGAGCTGGCGCAACGTGTAAACGCGAGTCCATACAGGTTACGATTGCAACCTTGGTCTTTGGTTTGATTGATAAATGAAGATCTCCATGCAGTTCTACATAGGCTTGATTGGCTTTTAAAAAATTTTCAAAATAGGACATGACAACTCACTTTCTAGTCTATCAGATAATTTGAACACCAAATTATTTATATCCTATCTTACCATCTTTTCTTTGTCTTGTCAGTTGTCAACCTTCATATAAAAAAACTGGGACAGAGACATCCAGCTTCTAGCTTGGGCTTCTGTCCTAGTTTTATTTTTATGAACCTTTTTGGATATACTTATTGAGCGATCCTGCAAAGCTCTGAAGATTGAGACTTTGTACGTAGACCTCACCAGTTCCTCGGAAGGTATTCACCACTCCTTCGCCTGTACCAATAGACTGCCAGAAGCTATTTTCTAAGTGGATATTATAGTCCAAATATTGACTCCAAGCCACCACATGGGCATTGTCAATGGTTATTTCTTGGTTTTGTAGCTCAATTTTCTTGATAGAGCCAAAAGCATTGGCCAAGAGAGTTCCCTGGCCTTGGGTAGTCATCACAAAGAGACCGCCTTGCCCTCCGAACAGAGCTTTACCAATAGACTGACTCTCCATAGTATAGGAAGCTGTACCATCAAGAGCTAGAAAAGCCCCATCATTCAGTCGATATTGTTTTTCACCTAGTTCAAGAGCAATTACTTGCCCAGGAGTATCTGGTGCTAGAGCAAGGTTCCCGTTATCAGACTCTGCTACAGCTTGAGTAATGAAGGTGCTTTCACCAGAAACCATTGAACGCCCTACAGCTTTGACAAAACGTCCCAAACCAGAACCGCTTGCATTGAGCTGGGTATTGAGACTTACATTAGGTGTATGGTAGACCATGCTACCGCGCTGAATAAAGACCGTTTCTCCTTGATTGAGTGACAACTCTACCAAAGGAAATTGCATATGACTGTCCATAGAAAATTTCATAAGAAATTCCTCCTTGTTTTAATAAATGTTAGCAATAAAATAATTAGTCATCTAAAGCTGACCATAACTATTAGGAGAATACCTTTTTCAAGACTTCCTGAATCGTTGTCACCCCAATAACCTGAATTTCCTTAGGCGGAGTGATTCCTGTCAAGGAATTCTTAGGTACATAAATCTTAGTAAAGCCCAGTTTAGCAGCTTCATTGATACGTTGCTCGATACGATTCACGCGCCGAATTTCTCCTGTCAAGCCCAGTTCGCCTACAAAACATTCCTGAGGATTAGTTGGCTTGTCCTTGTAGCTCGAAGCAATGGCAACTGCAACAGCTAAGTCAATCGCAGGTTCATCCAATTTGACACCCCCAGCAGATTTGAGATAGGCATCCTGATTTTGCAAGAGAAGTCCTGCACGCTTTTCCAAAACAGCCATAATCAGACTCACACGATTAAAATCAAGCCCAGTCGTTGTACGTTTGGCATTTCCAAACATGGTCGGTGTCACCAAAGCCTGAACCTCCGCCAAAATCGGACGCGTCCCTTCCATGGTCACAACGATTGACGAGCCAGTAGCCCCATCCAAACGCTCCTCTAGGAAAACTTGACTCGGATTGAGCACCTCAACCAATCCCCCCGACTGCATCTCAAAAATCCCAATCTCATTGGTGGAGCCAAACCGGTTTTTGACCGCTCTTAAAATACGGAAGGTATGGTGACGCTCCCCTTCAAAGTAAAGCACCGTATCCACCATATGCTCTAGCATACGAGGACCAGCCAAGGTTCCTTCCTTGGTCACATGACCTACGATAAAGATGGCAATGTTATTGGTCTTGGCCAGCTGCATAAGCTCAGCCGTCACCTCACGCACTTGAGAAACAGACCCCTGCACCCCTGAAATCTCAGGAGACATAATAGTTTGGATAGAGTCAATAATGAGGAAGTCTGGTTGGATGCGCTCCACCTCAGTTCGAACACTCTGCATATTGGTCTCTGCATAAAGATAAAACTCGCTATCAATATCACCCAAGCGCTCTGCTCGTAGCTTAATCTGCTGGGCAGACTCCTCCCCACTGACGTAGAGAACAGTCCCAACTTGAGACAGCTGAGTTGAGACTTGTAGGAGAAGGGTTGATTTCCCAATCCCAGGATCCCCACCTATGAGGACGAGACTTCCTGGTACCACTCCGCCTCCAAGTACACGGTTGAATTCCTCCATCTCTGTCTTGGTTCGATTGACGTTGATTGAAGTCACCTCAGCCAGTTTCATGGGCTTAGTTTTCTCACCTGTCAAGGATACACGTGCATTCTTGACCTCGGCAACCTCAACCTCTTCTACAAAAGAAGACCAAGACCCACAGTTAGGACAACGTCCCAGATATTTAGGGGAATTATAGCCACAATTTTGACATACAAATGTCGCTTTTTTCTTTGCGATAATAAACCTCTTTCTATATCTCTATCTCACACTCAATTACTTGGCAAAAATCAATCTTCTCATTTGGCACAAACTGGCGCATGAGCATGTTGTGAGTTACCACTATCACGGTCTGGTAATCTCGATACTTAGCCATACATTCTAGAAAACGAGACTTCATCTTCACAGCTGTCTCATATTGAATAGGACTATTAGGAAGTAACTCCCCATTATTTTCTAGAAATATAGCACGAGCTTTTTCAAAATTATCTGTGCCACTTTCATAGACCTGCCACTCATGCAATAATGGTTCCACTCTCAAAGGAAGTCCAGTAACACAAGCCACATAAGAAGCCGTTTCTAAAGCTCTTGTGACTGCAGAAGATACGATTATTTCAGCTGAAGGGAGTAAAGGATTGGTGCTCAGTTTCTGGGCTTGCTGCCGTCCCTTCTCAGACAAGGGGGCCAAATCTATCCCAAATCCCGTATAAGAACGCTCCTCTAACTCACGATAATCTGGCTCCCCGTGACGTACAAAGATAATCTTCATTCTAGTGCCCGGTCGATCCAAATCCACCAGTTCGAACGCCATCAGCCATATCTCCATCTGCAATTAAGAAAGGAGCAAAGACAGCCTGGACCACACGTTCCCCAACTTCAAGAACAACTTCTTGATCTGTAATATTCTTCATCTGAGCAAAAATATGCCCTTCATTCCCAGTATTGCCATAATAATCCCCATCAATGACCCCAACCGAGTTAATTAAAACTAAGCCCTTCTTACGAGGGTTTGAAGAACGATCATAAAGGTAAAGAACCTCAGTCGGCTGCATATAAGCCTTAACCCCTGTCGGAACCAAGACAATCTCTCCTGGCGCAATAACCGTACGCACAGCAACCTTTAAGTCGTAACCAGCCGCATGCGCTGTCTCACGCTTTGGCAATAAATTTTCATCTGTAAAACTAGAAACCAATTCAAAACCACGAATTTTCATCATCTTCTCTTTTCTATTATCATTTATTCTAGATTATTCTATCTTATTTATTCGGAAAAAGCACGAAAAAAAGAGCACACAATTCAAATCGCTTAGGGCTGCTGGATTCCTCCCCTGACCCGCTTCACGCAGAACTGTTGCTCCACTATTTATTATATCACATTCCTGTTCATTTTAAAAGCAAAATTATTTTTTCCGTCTATTTCTAAAAAAATCCTGCATAATAGCTGCGCATTCATCTTCCAAAATTCCTGTTTCAACCTCCACACGATGATTGAGACGCTCATCTGTCAAGATATCGTACAAACTCCCAGCAGCGCCAAATTTCTGGTTTTTAGCCCCATAGACCACGTTTGGAATACGGGCGAGTCCAATCGCCCCACTACACATGACACAAGGCTCAATGGTCACAAAAAGCGTGCAATCCAGCAAGCGCCAGCTCTCCTCACTCAGGTTCGCATTCTCTATGGCCATAATCTCCGCATGCATAACCGCTCGTTGCAGTTCCTCACGCGCATTATGCCCGCGACCAATGATTTCTCCGTCCTTGACAATCACACAACCAATTGGAATTTCATCGTGTTCAAGAGCAATCTCAGCCTCTCTCAAAGCCTCCCTCATAAAGCCTTCTTTTTCTTCAACTGTATAATTCATCCGTTTCTCTTTTCCTACTTATCGATTTTATTATTATATCATGAATCCCAACACAAAAAAAGCCACCGAATGCGGTGACTTTATAGGGAGATTATTATGAAAAAGAAAAGTTTAGGATATTTGTTACAACAAGTTAGGAGGTCTTCTTGTAACTGTCTATAGTATACCCGACCTATCTTAAACAAATCTTAAAAATCTCTTAGGACCAAACACTTTCTAAAATATTTGTTTGTTCACGACCAGGACCTACTGAGAAAGTAGAAATACGAACGCCAACCAATTCACTCACACGACGAACATAGTTACGCGCATTCTCCGGAAGATCTTCCAAATTACGAACTCCAGTAATATCTTCTGACCAACCTGGTAACTCTTCATAAATAGGCTTGCAACGTTTCAATTGCTCAAGACTAGCTGGATAGTAGTCAATACGTTGACCATCAAGATCATAGGCCACACAGATTTTCACTGTATCTAAACCACTCAAAACATCGATAGAGTTCAATGAAAGGTTAGTGATACCAGAAACACGACGACTATGACGCATCACAACTGAGTCAAACCAACCCACACGACGTGGACGACCAGTTGTTGTACCATACTCATGACCTACTTCACGAATGCGTTCTCCCACTTCATCAAACAACTCAGTTGGAAAAGGACCGTCTCCTACACGACTCGTATAGGCTTTACATACACCAACAACCTTGTCAATCTTACTTGGACCAACACCAGAACCAATCGTAACACCACCAGCCACAGGGTTTGATGACGTAACAAATGGATACGTACCTTGGTCGATATCTAGCATAACACCTTGTGCACCTTCAAAAAGCACACGTTTACCGTTATCAAGTGCATCATTCAAAATGACAGATGTATCTGTCACATACTTCTTGATTTGTTGACCGTATTCATAATATTCTTCAAAAATATCATCAAAAGCAATCGCTTTACTGTCATACAATTTTTCAAAAAGACGATTCTTTTCAGCAAGGTTACGTTCTAAACGCTCACGGAAAATATCTTTATCCAAAAGATCTGCAATACGAATCCCAACACGAGCAGCCTTGTCCATATAAGCTGGACCAATTCCCTTAATTGTAGTACCAATCTTATTGTCGCCCTTAGCTTCTTCTTGCAAACGGTCTAACTCGATATGATAAGGCAAAATAACATGCGCGCGATCAGAAATACGCAAGTTATCAGTTGTCACACCCTCCTCATGAAGATAGCTCAACTCTTTCACAAGAGATTTAGGATTTACAACCATACCATTCCCAATAACAGAGATTTTTTCAGGGAAGAAAATCCCAGATGGAATCAAGTGCAACTTAAATTTCTTACCATCGATCACAATCGTGTGACCTGCATTATCACCACCTTGGTAACGTGCAATCACTTCTGCATTCGCTGAAAGGAAGTCTGTAATCTTCCCTTTACCTTCATCACCCCATTGGGTACCTACAACAACAACTGAAGTCATAATCTTGTCTGAGCCCTCAGGCTCTTCCTTTCTCACATACATGGCAGGACTCTCACCTGCAATTATATCTTACAATTTATTATAAGAAAAAATCGCCTTTTTATCAAGAAGAAACAATAGAAAGATTTGCTATTTCCAACTATTAAAAAATGTTTTAGAAAAAATTCCGGCTATTTATTATTATATTGCAATAAAAAAGTAAGTTTGTTCGGAAATTAACTCATATTGTCTCAACAAGCAACAAAACCTTGTTTCATTATCAATTTTTCAAGATATAAGCGATAAGCAACACGATAATGGTAAACGATAAAATCCCGATGACTCACAATACGATATCGGACAAGATAATAAATCAAAAACTTAAAATGAACATGTTCCCAATCAAAATTATCACCGAAGAACATACCATACTCTTCTTCAATATTTCTATAAAAATCCATCATCTGATCATAAATACTTTGTAGCATAAATATATACTCCTTTTCTTTTTATGACCTTATTCTAACAAAAAATTATAAACAGTTATTATAAAATCCTGAATTGCTCAAATACCAACCTCAAAAAGATAACAATTAGGAAAAGTTGACAGAATAGGAAGAAATCTACTACCTAAATTAGACTATTATAGACCTTATTAACTGTGTTAAATACTAAAAGAGACTGAGGTAAAAATCTTAAATTGAGAAAAACGCATAGCATCAGATTGTACTGACCCCAAAAAGTTAGACAATTAATTTATCTGAAGGATTTAGTTCTGTATTGCACAGGGCTAAGCCCTTTTAGTTTTACCTTAATTCGTTTATTGTTGTAGTAATCAATATAGTCTACAATGGCTTGTTCCAATTGCTAAGCGACTGAAATGACTTCTCATAACCATAAAACATCTCCGATTTCAGAATGCCAAAAAAGGACTCCATCATACCGTTGTCTTGGCTGTTACCTTTACGTGACATGGATGCTTGAATTCCCTTACTATCTAGGAACCGATGGTAAGAATCGTGTTGGTATTGCCAACCTTGGTCACTATGGAGAATCGTATTCTCGTAGTGCTTCTCTGTGAAGGACTGTTCCAACATGGTTTTTACTTGTGCTAAGTTCGGTGAAGTTGAAAGATTATAGGCAATAATTTCGCTATTAAAGCCATCTAAAACAGGCGATAAATACAATTTCTGCGTGCTATTTGGAATGGCAAATTCTGTCACATCTGTGTAGCACTTTTCCATTGTTTTAGAGCCTTCAAATTGACGTTGAATGAGATTATCTGCCTTCTTACCAACATCTCCTTTATGAGAAGAATATTTTCGTTTCTGTCGCATTTTAGCTTGTAAATTGAGTACTTTCATCAAGCGTTGAACTCTTTTCTGATTTACCAGATAACCACGATTTCTTAGTTCTAAATGAATCCGACGATAACCATAATTTCCTTTGTGTTTGATAAAAATAGATTGAATTTCAGCTTTAAGCTCTTGGTTCTTATCTGGTTTGTCTAGCTGTTTCAAGTGATAGTAGTAGGTCGAACGAGCTAGTTTAATGGCTTTTAGAAGAATATCTAACGAAAACTCAGTCATTAATTCTTGAACAATTTCTGTCTTTCTTCTTTCTCTTTTTTCTCCTTCAATCGGAGTTCTCTCAACTTTTTTAGGATGGCATTCTCCGCTCTCAGGTACTCATTTTCTGCTTGAAGACGTTCTAATTCTGTCCTCTCTTCAGGTCTCTTTTTTGGCTTACGTCCCATTTTAGGTACTCTCCCTTAAGACTTTATGAATCATTTCTTGTTTTAAATCAGGAGAATAGTAACGATTTTTCCTTTTTAGACGAACTCTATTCCGTAACGATCAATCAATTTAATCATGTATCTAAGATTAGAATTGTTTATCCCAAATTTATTTGAAAGCTTCTCTAAGCCATATCCTTGTTTTCTAAGTTCATAGATCTTAACTTTATCATTATAATAAATTAATTTCATAATAAAAATACCCCAAAAGTTAGATTATTTCTGTCTAACTTTTGGGGTGCAGTTCAAAGTTAGATTTTTCAGACTATTTTTTAAATCTTTCTCAAGGACAAATATAAAATCGTCAACACTTTGAAAACTTCAAAAAAAGGATTTTCATCGCTATAAACATCAAAAAAGAAAGGACGAAATGTGTCCTTTCTTGTTTTTCTTAACTACTCCGCCAGTAGGACTCGAACCTACGACATCATGATTAACAGTCATGCGCTACTACCAACTGAGCTATGGCGGATTAAAGCTAAGCGACTTCCATATCTCACAGGGGGCAACCCCCAACTACTTCCGGCGTTCTAGGGCTTAACTTCTGTGTTCGGCATGGGTACAGGTGTATCTCCTAGGCTATCGTCACTTAACTCTGAGTAATACCTACTCAAAATTGAATATCTATTCAAACTAAGAAAACCGTTCGCTTTCATATTCTCAGTTACTTTGGATAAGTCCTCGAGCTATTAGTATTAGTCCGCTACATGTGTCGCCACACTTCCACTTCTAACCTATCTACCTGATCATCTCTCAGGGCTCTTACTGATATAAAATCATGGGAAATCTCATCTTGAGGTGGGTTTCACACTTAGATGCTTTCAGCGTTTATCCCTTCCCTACATAGCTACCCAGCGATGCCTTTGGCAAGACAACTGGTACACCAGCGGTAAGTCCACTCTGGTCCTCTCGTACTAGGAGCAGATCCTCTCAAATTTCCTACGCCCGCGACGGATAGGGACCGAACTGTCTCACGACGTTCTGAACCCAGCTCGCGTGCCGCTTTAATGGGCGAACAGCCCAACCCTTGGGACCGACTACAGCCCCAGGATGCGACGAGCCGACATCGAGGTGCCAAACCTCCCCGTCGATGTGAACTCTTGGGGGAGATAAGCCTGTTATCCCCAGGGTAGCTTTTATCCGTTGAGCGATGGCCCTTCCATACGGAACCACCGGATCACTAAGCCCGACTTTCGTCCCTGCTCGAGTTGTAGCTCTCGCAGTCAAGCTCCCTTATACCTTTACACTCTGCGAATGATTTCCAACCATTCTGAGGGAACCTTTGGGCGCCTCCGTTACCTTTTAGGAGGCGACCGCCCCAGTCAAACTGCCCGTCAGACACTGTCTCCGATAGGGATCACCTATCCGGGTTAGAGTGGCCATAACACAAGGGTAGTATCCCAACAACGTCTCCTTCGAAACTGGCGTCCCGATCTCATAGACTCCTACCTATCCTGTACATGTGGTACAGACACTCAATATCAAACTGCAGTAAAGCTCCATGGGGTCTTTCCGTCCTGTCGCGGGTAACCTGCATCTTCACAGGTACTAAAATTTCACCGAGTCTCTCGTTGAGACAGTGCCCAAATCATTACGCCTTTCGTGCGGGTCGGAACTTACCCGACAAGGAATTTCGCTACCTTAGGACCGTTATAGTTACGGCCGCCGTTTACTGGGGCTTCAATTCATACCTTCGCTTACGCTAAGCACTCCTCTTAACCTTCCAGCACCGGGCAGGCGTCACCCCCTATACATCATCTTACGATTTAGCAGAGAGCTGTGTTTTTGATAAACAGTTGCTTGGGCCTATTCACTGCGGCTGACGTAAAGTCAGCACCCCTTCTCCCGAAGTTACGGGGTCATTTTGCCGAGTTCCTTAACGAGAGTTCTCTCGCTCACCTGAGGCTACTCGCCTCGACTACCTGTGTCGGTTTGCGGTACGGGTAGAGTATGTTTAAACGCTAGAAGCTTTTCTTGGCAGTGTGACGTCACTAACTTCGCTACTAAACTTCGCTCCCCATCACAGCTCAATGTTATAGATATAAGCATTTGACTCATATCACACCTCACTGCTTAGACAGACTCTTCCAATCGTCTGCTTTAGTTAGCCTACTGCGTCCCTCCATCACTACATACTCTAGTACAGGAATATCAACCTGTTTTCCATCGGATACACCTTTCGGTCTCTCCTTAGGTCCCGACTAACCCAGGGCGGACGAGCCTTCCCCTGGAAACCTTAGTCTTACGGTGGACAGGATTCTCACCTGTCTTTCGCTACTCATACCGGCATTCTCACTTCTATGCGTTCCAGCGCTCCTCACGGTACACCTTCATCACACATAGAACGCTCTCCTACCATACCTATAAAGGTATCCACAGCTTCGGTAAATTGTTTTAGCCCCGGTACATTTTCGGCGCAGGGTCACTCGACTAGTGAGCTATTACGCACTCTTTGAATGAATAGCTGCTTCTAAGCTAACATCCTAGTTGTCTGTGCAACCCCACATCCTTTTCCACTTAACAATTATTTTGGGACCTTAGCTGGTGGTCTGGGCTGTTTCCCTTTCGACTACGGATCTTAGCACTCGCAGTCTGACTGCCGACCATAATTCATTGGCATTCGGAGTTTATCTGAGATTGGTAATCCGGGATGGACCCCTCACCCAAACAGTGCTCTACCTCCAAGAATCTCTAATGTCGACGCTAGCCCTAAAGCTATTTCGGAGAGAACCAGCTATCTCCAAGTTCGTTTGGAATTTCTCCGCTACCCACAAGTCATCCAAGCACTTTTCAACGTGCCCTGGTTCGGTCCTCCAGTGCGTCTTACCGCACCTTCAACCTGCTCATGGGTAGGTCACATGGTTTCGGGTCTACGTCATGATACTAAGGCGCCCTATTCAGACTCGGTTTCCCTACGGCTCCGTCTCTTCAACTTAACCTCGCATCATAACGTAACTCGCCGGTTCATTCTACAAAAGGCACGCTCTCACCCATTAACGGGCTCGAACTTGTTGTAGGCACACGGTTTCAGGTTCTATTTCACTCCCCTCCCGGGGTGCTTTTCACCTTTCCCTCACGGTACTGGTTCACTATCGGTCACTAGGGAGTATTTAGGGTTGGGAGATGGTCCTCCCAGATTCCGACGGGATTTCACGTGTCCCGCCGTACTCAGGATACTGCTAGGTACAAAGACTATTTTAAATACGAGGCTATTACTCTCTTTGGCTGATCTTCCCAAATCATTCTTCTATAATCTTTGAGTCCACATTGCAGTCCTACAACCCCGAAGAGTAAACTCTTCGGTTTGCCCTTCTGCCGTTTCGCTCGCCGCTACTAAGGCAATCGCTTTTGCTTTCTCTTCCTGCAGCTACTTAGATGTTTCAGTTCACTGCGTCTTCCTCCTCACATCCTTAACAGATGCGGGTAACAGGTAGTACCTGTTGGGTTCCCCCATTCGGAAATCCCTGGATCATCGCTTACTTACAGCTACCCAAGGCATATCGTCGTTTGTCACGTCCTTCTTCGGCTCCTAGTGCCAAGGCATCCACCGTGCGCCCTTATTAACTTAACCTTATTTTCTGACCTTTCAGTCATAAACTCTTATTAATACTACAGCGTTTTCGGTTTATTTTCTTGTTACTATTTGATATAGATATTCAATTTTCAATGTGCATTACTTGGTGATCTCTCACCAATGGAGCCTAGCGGGATCGAACCGCTGACCTCCTGCGTGCAAAGCAGGCGCTCTCCCAGCTGAGCTAAGGCCCCACAAGACCTCTCAAGACTAAACAAGACCAATGCGCAATTCCTTATCCTTAGAAAGGAGGTGATCCAGCCGCACCTTCCGATACGGCTACCTTGTTACGACTTCACCCCAATCATCTATCCCACCTTAGGCGGCTGGCTCCTTACGGTTACCTCACCGACTTCGGGTGTTACAAACTCTCGTGGTGTGACGGGCGGTGTGTACAAGGCCCGGGAACGTATTCACCGCGGCGTGCTGATCCGCGATTACTAGCGATTCCGACTTCATGTAGGCGAGTTGCAGCCTACAATCCGAACTGAGACTGGCTTTAAGAGATTAGCTTGCCGTCACCGGCTTGCGACTCGTTGTACCAGCCATTGTAGCACGTGTGTAGCCCAGGTCATAAGGGGCATGATGATTTGACGTCATCCCCACCTTCCTCCGGTTTATTACCGGCAGTCTCGCTAGAGTGCCCAACTGAATGATGGCAACTAACAATAGGGGTTGCGCTCGTTGCGGGACTTAACCCAACATCTCACGACACGAGCTGACGACAACCATGCACCACCTGTCACCTCTGTCCCGAAGGAAAGCTCTATCTCTAGAGCGGTCAGAGGGATGTCAAGACCTGGTAAGGTTCTTCGCGTTGCTTCGAATTAAACCACATGCTCCACCGCTTGTGCGGGCCCCCGTCAATTCCTTTGAGTTTCAACCTTGCGGTCGTACTCCCCAGGCGGAGTGCTTAATGCGTTAGCTACGGCACTAAACCCCGGAAAGGGTCTAACACCTAGCACTCATCGTTTACGGCGTGGACTACCAGGGTATCTAATCCTGTTTGCTCCCCACGCTTTCGAGCCTCAGCGTCAGTTACAAGCCAGAGAGCCGCTTTCGCCACCGGTGTTCCTCCATATATCTACGCATTTCACCGCTACACATGGAATTCCACTCTCCCCTCTTGCACTCAAGTTAAACAGTTTCCAAAGCGTACTATGGTTAAGCCACAGCCTTTAACTTCAGACTTATCTAACCGCCTGCGCTCGCTTTACGCCCAATAAATCCGGACAACGCTCGGGACCTACGTATTACCGCGGCTGCTGGCACGTAGTTAGCCGTCCCTTTCTGGTAAGATACCGTCACAGTGTGAACTTTCCACTCTCACACTCGTTCTTCTCTTACAACAGAGCTTTACGATCCGAAAACCTTCTTCACTCACGCGGCGTTGCTCGGTCAGACTTCCGTCCATTGCCGAAGATTCCCTACTGCTGCCTCCCGTAGGAGTCTGGGCCGTGTCTCAGTCCCAGTGTGGCCGATCACCCTCTCAGGTCGGCTATGTATCGTCGCCTTGGTGAGCCGTTACCCCACCAACTAGCTAATACAACGCAGGTCCATCTGGTAGTGATGCAATTGCACCTTTTAAGCAAATGTCATGCAACATCTACTCTTATGCGGTATTAGCTATCGTTTCCAATAGTTATCCCCCGCTACCAGGCAGGTTACCTACGCGTTACTCACCCGTTCGCAACTCATCCGGAGAAGCAAGCTCCTCCTTCAGCGTTCTACTTGCATGTATTAGGCACGCCGCCAGCGTTCGTCCTGAGCCAGGATCAAACTCTCATTAAAAGTTTGAGTTCTCACTCATTTCTGTCACTGACAGATTTATTGTTTTTTTCATTGTTCAGTACTACAACCTTAGTTGTAGTGCCCTGCACATTGGTTCGTCTTGTTCAGTTTTCAAAGGTCTTTGTCACTTGCTTCTCTCAAGTGACAACTATATTAGTATATCACAGTCGCTTTCGCTTGTCAACACTTTTTTGAAACTTTTTTAATCTTTTTTCATCAAGTGCCTCAACCGCAACATACCATAGTCCGTACGGGATTCGAACCCGTGTTACCGCCGTGAAAAGGCGGTGTCTTAACCCCTTGACCAACGGACCTGAGTTGTTTTCAACTCTTACTATTATACAGACTTTTCTAACTTTGTCAACAACTTTTTTAAACTTTTTATGTTTTTTGTATGACTTCCTAATGAGTTCGGATATCAAACTCCTTAAACACAATACGTAAGTCTCTTAATACTCTTTGACGCCCTCGGAAACGTTCATTTCTTAAGACGCGTTCTAACTCTTCTTGTTTGTCTTTACTTTGTTTGTTTCTATAATTTCTTAGTGTCTCATGAAAGAGATAATAATCATCTAGCCACAGACCTTCCTCACTGATACGATGACTGATCTCACCTACTTCTTCATAAGGTTCTTTATCATATCTACGCTTCTGGCTTTCTTGTTTACGGATATAGTCTAAAATTCGATTACGGAATTTAGTTTTGAAGTATTTACGTAAACGAGGAAGATCTTCTACTAGCTCTTCTTCTCTACTGATCAATTCATGCAAGCAAATCATTCCCTCTTGGTCCCAATCCGATAGCTCCCATAAATGAAGGTAATATTCATTTCTACACTTATATACAATGCCTTGAACTTCTTTATACAATTCTTTAAACATAACGTTCCCCTTTCTAGATACAGTCTAACAAATAATGAAGCTAATCGGTGCCATTTCACCTATTCTCTTCCATTTAACGCCTCAACTGCACAAAAAAGAGAGGTCTTGCCTCTCTCAGGGTTATTTTTCATCATTCATTTTTGACTTTACTTCATCATAGGATAGTGCATGTGATTCCTCTTCGACTGTTTCAGGCATCTTTCCTGTTTCATAAAGAGCTTTAATTTGTGTACTATCCAATGTTTCGTATTTCAATAATGCTTCTGCAATCAACTTGTGAGTTTCACGATTTGATTGGATGATTTCAGCAGCTTTATTTCGTGCTTCATTTAATAATGAGCGAACCTCTTCGTCAATTTCATAAGCTGTTTGTTCTGAAATTGATTTTTGAGGACTCTGTGCACCAAACATAGCATGGTTTCCTTCATATTGTACTGGGCCAAGTTTTTCACTCATACCGTACTCTGTAACCATTGCACGCGCCATTTGTGTCGCTTGTTCAAAGTCGTTTGAAGCTCCTGTAGTTTGGACATTAAAGATAATTTCTTCAGCTACACGGCCACCCATTAAACCAGCCAATTGCTCTTTCATATCTTCTTTAGATAGAAGCATTTGATCTTCCTTAGGAAGTGCAATCATGTAACCACCTGCACGGCCACGTGGTACAATTGTAACCTTATGGACAACGCGGGCATTCGACAAGACTAAACCAACAATAGTATGTCCAGCCTCATGGTAGGCAACCAATTCACGTTCTTTTTGTGAAACTGTCTTATCTTTCTTAGAAGGACCAGCAATAACTCTATCTTCTGCTTCATCAATATCTGAAGCATCAATTATCGATTTATTTCGACGAGCAGCAACTAGAGCCGCCTCATTCAATACATTCTCTAAATCAGCACCAACAAAACCTGGAGTTTGTTGGGCAACTAATTTCAAATCAACATCTTCTGCTAAAGGCTTGTTCTTAGCATGAACTTTCAAGATTGCTTCGCGACCTTTAACATCAGGACGGCCAACCAATACTTTTCTATCAAAACGTCCTGGACGCAAAAGGGCAGGATCAAGTACATCTGAACGGTTTGTCGCAGCGATAACGATAATCCCTTCATTTCCCTCAAAACCGTCCATCTCAATCAAGAGTTGGTTCAAGGTTTGTTCACGTTCGTCATTTCCTCCGCCAAGACCAACTCCACGTTGACGTCCAACAGCATCAATTTCATCGATAAAGATAATAGCCGGTGCTGCTTTTTTGGCATCTTCAAAAAGAGAACGAACACGACTAGCTCCAACTCCGACAAACATTTCTACAAAGTCAGAACCTGAAATACTAAAGAATGGAACACCTGCTTCTCCGGCTACTGCCTTAGCAAGCAAAGTTTTACCTGTTCCTGGAGGTCCCTCTAGAAGGACACCTGCTGGAATACGCGCTCCAAGTTTTGTAAACCGTTTTGGATCTTTTAAAAATTCAACAACTTCAACTAGTTCTTGTTTTTCTTCTTCAGCTCCAGCAACATCTGAAAATCTTACTTTAATATCTTCTTTATTTGCAGCTTTAGCCTTACTACGTCCAAAACTCATCGGGTTACGGCTATTATTTCCTCCCATATTTCCCATCATAGAGAATAGGAAGAAGAAAAGAATACCGAATGGCACAATGGATACAAGAATATTAATCCACATACCACTTGAACTTTCATGCTTAACAGTTACTTCCGCTTTATGGTCAGAAGCAAGCTTTTGTAATTCTGATACCGTCGTATCTGAAGGAAGAATGATGCTTGAAAATTTCTCTACTGTTGTAGCAGATGGAGAAAAGAACTGAATGCCTGTTTCTTCTTTACTTGTTTTAGGATTTTTATAAACACCTGAAACTTCGATAACACTGCCATTTGGTTGGTAAGTCAATTCTTTTACATTGTCATCGGTAATTTCTTTTACCAATTCTGTATAATTAATTTGCTCACTTTTCCCTGCAACACTACCTGTACTAAAATACTGGTAACTTGTAACTAGGAAAAAAATAAGTAATAACCATAGAAAAGGATTTTTAATTAAACCATTATTTTGTTTTTTCATTAAAAATTGTTCTTTCTAATTTGAATATACTTCTTCTTTCAATACTCCAACATAAGGAAGGTTACGATAATTTTCTTTGTAGTCTAAACCATAACCTACTACAAACTCATTGGGAATAGTAAAGCAAGTATAGTCTGCCTCAATTTCTACAACACGTCCTTCTGGTTTATCCAACAAGGTTGCAATGTTAACAGAAGCAGCTTCTCTTTCAATAAACATATCTCGCAAATTCTTCAAAGTTTGTCCTGTATCAATGATATCCTCTACAAATAGAACATGTCTTCCTTTGATATCTTGAGTTACATCTTGCTTGATATTAATGACACCACTACTTGCTGTTCCACCATGATAGCTAGAAACCATCATAAAGTCCATTTCAATATGTGTATCAATATGTTTAACCAATTCAGCCATAAAAGGGATAGATCCTTTTAAAATCCCAATTAAAATCGGATTTTTTCCTGCATAGTCTTTAGTTAGTTGGGCACCTAATTTTTTAGCAGCTTCTGTAATTTCATCGTGTGAAACGAGAATTTTTTTAATATCGTTTTCTAACATTTTTTTACCTATCTATTTTTTCTATATAAAGTACAGTGTTCATTATATCATTTTTCGTGTTTTTACTCAAATTACTGGTCGCAATTCCCAAAATTGAGACAATTTCACCAAATTGCTCAATAATCAGAGCTGATTTTCGCTTTTCCATAGGGATTTTCAAATCAATAAATAGACGTCTGAGTTTTTTTCTATATCCATTTTGAATCAAACAATCTCCTATTTTTCGATGACGAATGTGTATTGATGTTTCGCGTGAAACAGGTACCTGCTGAATTAATTCACCTTCTAAAGGAAGTCCAAAGGAAAATAAATATCCTTGATAAGATACCTGATTTTGATAGTGTAACACAAGTTCATCTTCCTTTTCATCAGACTGAGGACTGATTTTACAAATCCGAAACTGTTGATACTCTTTTACTAATTCATAACCATTTTTAAGCAGATGACGATACTGGCTTTTAGTTTTTAAAATTTGTCTAACTTCTTCAAACTGAGCTTTTGTAAGATTCAAATCTGGAAAACGATTCAGATAAGTTTGAAGTAAAACTCTTTGTGTCGACTCAGAGTAAGATAATAGCTGATCTAAATTTTCTACATCAATATTCTTTGATAATTCAGCTATAGCTAAGTCATAATCTAAAATTTCATTACCGATGCTTAAGATTGCATTTCTAAATCGAGGATTTTCTTTTTCTAATTCTGGTAAGTATGAGTTTCGAATACGATTGCGAAAATAATGATTTTCCTGATTTGATATATCTTCAAAGTGGAAAATTGGTGGAAAGTCTTTTTTCTGAAAATACAAGAAGGGCCGAATGATTTCTATCTCTCCGACTACTTGCTTCTCCTTAATTCCTGATAGATAGCGCAAACGAGTGCCTCGAATCAAACGCATCAAAATCGTTTCCACCTGGTCATCAGCATGGTGAGCAGTGACTAAGGCTGTCGCACCTGTCTTTTTCATAACCTCTTGAAAAAAATCATAACGAAAATTTCGAGCACGCGCTTCAGAAAATTCTCCTGAAAAATTGCTGATATAAATAGGAAGCTCTGCTTCAGCAGCTAACTTCCTTAATTCCTGTTCTTCCCAATCTGATTCTACTCTCTGCTTATGATTCACATGAGCTAGAATCAATTCAATTTCTAACTCTTTGTTATAGGTAGACAATACCTTAAATAGAAACATAGAATCTAATCCACCAGAAAGAGCTAGCACCACCTTAGTATGCTTTTTGAAATATCCCTTCTTGAGAAAATGATTTAAAAAATCTTGTTCCCTCATTTTAGAACCTCATAAACATCCTTGGCTATCTTAGAAATCGTATTATAATCAGAATTTTTAGTGAAAATAGAAAGAATAAATGGAGAATCTGCATAGACAACACCTGTATCATGCTTAAATTCGTCTGCATCTCCAATTTTATGAGCTACTTTAACAGATACACCTTTGGCAATTCGCTCATTATCAAAATCTGTTTTAGTCAAAGACTCTAGCACAAATCCATTTTGATTATAAATAGCTTCCATAACTTTCCCAGCCATTTTAGAAGAAATCAATTTTTCTTTTAAATCCCAATCATCTCCCATAATAGCAGACATCTTGGATTTAAATGTGGCATCAGATTGGTTTGAAATGTAATATCCCAATAAATTATGAGCTACATTATCAGATTCTTTTGATACTTTTGTGATTAAGTCCTTTATAGAATACTCTTTATTATCCTCTTTTTTAGGGAGACTACCACTTCCCTCTGGTTTATAAGAACCTGGAAAATCATTGACTGCTGATACGTATTTTACAGTCGTGTCTAACTGATAAAGACCCTCATTTATTTTTTCTTGCGTATAGTAGAGATAAGGTAATTTTAAAATGCTAGCTGCATACATCTTTTCATCTTGATTGATACCAGCTTCTTTTCCAGTAGTCAGTTGCTTAACATAAATAGAGAAAGAAGCTTTCTGATATTTTTCAGATAATATTTCTTGCACTTTATTCATCCGATTATCTTCTTCAGAAGTTAATTCCTTATCTATCCATCCAACTTGATCAATATGTAGAAATTCTTTCCCTTCTACAAACATGGTCTTATCAATTGAAACTTGCGAATAAGCTGATAAGGATGATTTCACTTCTTTTAAATCATAAGGACTGTTATACAGTTTAAAATCAGATTCTAACCATACTTTTTTTATTGTTGGAGTTACCTCTGACTGATCATATAAAAATCGTTTGTCTGCAGCAATAAATTGATGATTGGATAACTTAAATACTGGAATTCCTTGTTTATTTAAACGCCACTCGGTTATTTGAAAACTTGTTTGGGGAGTCAATTTTCCAGATTCCACTACTAAATCTTCATTCGCATAAACAGGAACCTCTCCATAAACCATGGGAGAACTTAATTTTTCTCTAAAATAAATACCAAAGTCAGATTGTGAAAGGTAATAAATTTCTTTTGAAGTATAGACTACTTCTTTTTCTGTGCTAACGACTTTTGAAATGGTCAAAAAACTCGGTAACAACAAAATAATTAAGAATTTACGCATTCTTCCTTTCCTTTTCTTCTTGTAAACGCAATAATTGATTTTTATCAGCCAACTCTTCCAGCTTTTCATCCGATAGACTCAAAAATTGCTCAATTACGTCTAATAAATTTTCCATTTCATCACCTTGGAAGCAAGTCAGGAATCGTATAAACAGCTTCCCGATTCTTAGAATAATAATATTTTGCACGCATGTATTTAGTAGCGTAATCTTCATCTTTCAACTTTGTAGCAAAAGCTGTCTCTTTCTCCTTTTCCTCACTCAAGGTTTGATACTGAGTTTGCAAGTCTGATAACTGTTGACGTCTTTGGAGTAATTGGTGATAACTTTGAGCAAGATTATAAGTTGGTAAAATGAACAATAAAATCATCAAAATAAGAACCCACCCCATGAAACGATTACGTTTTTGTCGTTCCTTCATCAGATAGCGACGACGTTGATGTTCATTTTGAATAAAAGAATTATTCAATTGTACGATATTTTTAGACATTTTCTTCTACCCGTGTTTCACTGATAATTTCATACATGCCTGCTGCATCTTCTTTTTTTGTACTATCTTTCATCTCCAGTACTTTTACAAGTAGCAACTTATTGCCAAAGCGAATTTCAACTTGATCATTAACTTTCAAATCCGTTGAACTTTTGGCCAAGATTCCATTTACCTTGATTCTGCCTTTATCTGCTACTTCTTTTGCGACTGTACGACGCTTGATAATTCTTGATACTTTTAAATATTTGTCTAATCTCATTTTTATTACCTCAAATTATTATTGTATCATTTTTATCTACTTTATAGAAGAAAAATGTTAAAGGGAATTGCCTTCTTTCGACACTTTTATCTCTAATAAACTTTCTCCAAAAATCAGCAGACCTTCTAAAATTTCATAGTCCTTCTTGTTTCGAACATCAAATACAACTTCCATTAATCCCTTATTCTCAGCTATGGCTGCTTTTAAGTTCGTTGCGGATAAAGCTTTGAAATAATCTTGAGCCAAGAACAGTCGCTGAGTGATTTTTTCAAATTGAACTGTAATCTTATTGTCTTTTCTTTCCACACGTTCTACAAATACCTTATCCAAATATGACTTGACCAAACCAATTTCTAAAAGATAAGCAACCACATCTGGGTATTCTCCAAAACGGTCCATCAGCTCTTCTTGTAACTCCTCATAATTGACACGGTTGTCAATTTGACGAATTTTCTTGTAAATTTCAATCTTATGTCGTTGATCAGAAATATAAGTATCAGGAAGATAGGCATCAATTTGTAAAATCAACTCAGAATTCCCTTTGGTTCTTGTGTTCACATTACCATGTCGTTTAGCAATAGCTTCCTCCAATAACTGCGAATACAATTCAAAACCAACAGAATCAATGAAACCAGACTGGGATTTTCCTAAAAGATTTCCTGCTCCGCGAATCGAAAGATCTCGCATTGCAATCTTAAATCCAGAGCCCAATTCTGTAAATCCTTTGATCGCTTCTAATCTCTTCTCGGAGACTTCACTGATTGATTTTTCTGGACGATACATGAGATAGGCATAAGCAATACGATTACTACGACCTACTCTTCCTCTTAACTGATACAAGGTTGACAAGCCCATATGGTCCGCATTCTCAATAAATAAAGTATTAGCATTTGGAATGTCCACCCCTGTCTCAATAATGGTAGTCGTCACTAAAATATCATACTGACCTTCAATGAAATCCAGTAGAGTATTTTCTAACTGAATCTCACTCATTTGCCCATGAACAAAACCAATCGAAGCCTCTGGAATCAATTCCTGTAATTCTGAAACCTTCTGATCAATCGTGTCAACTTTATTGTAAAGATAGTAAACTTGACCTCCACGCTCCATTTCACGCAAGACCGCATCACGAATGACACTATCATTCTTTTCCAAAACATAGGTTTGCACAGGATAGCGATTAGTCGGCGGAGTTTCAATAACAGACAAATCTCTGATTCCCAGCATAGACATGTGAAGGGTACGAGGAATTGGCGTTGCTGTCAAAGTCAGGACATCTACTTGTTTTTTCAATTCTTTCAAGGTTTCCTTATGCTTGACACCAAATCGCTGTTCCTCATCAATAATCATCAAGCCCAAATCAGCAAATACAACATCTTTTGACAAAACACGATGTGTTCCAATCAAAATATCAACTTGACCCTTTTTCAATTTTTCAAGTGTTTCAGTCTGCTCTTTTTTACTTCTAAAGCGACTCAACACATCAATATTAACTGCAAAATTTTGGAATCGTTCCTTAAAATTCGTATAGTGCTGTTGCGCTAAAACCGTCGTCGGAACTAGAACGACAACCTGTTTGTGATCATTGACTGCCTTAAAGGCTGCACGCATAGCAACTTCAGTCTTTCCAAAACCAACATCCCCAACTAAAAGTCGATCCATTGGTTGAGAAGCCTGCATATCTCTCTTGATTTCTTCAACACTACGAAGTTGATCATCCGTTTCAACATAAGGGAAGGCATCATCAAAAGCATGTTGATCCTTATCATCAGCTGAGAAAGCAAAACCCTTCAACTGACTACGCTCAGAATAAAGTTTGATTAAATCGTCAGCTATATCCTCTACCTGGTTCTTTACTTTTTGCTTGGCCTTTTTAAAATGACCGTCATTTAATTTATTGAGTTTTGGAGCTTTCCCATCACTTGAAACATATTTGGACAGTAGATGAATCTGTTCCACTGGGATAGAGATTTGATCCCCATTTTGATACTGGACACTTACATAATCGCGGTGAATTCCCTTGATTTCAATTGTTTCAATTCCTAGATATTGACCAATCCCATGGATATGGTGAACAACATAATCTCCTTTTTCAAGTTCATTGTAATCTTTTAATCTCTCTGCGTTTGAAACATGTTGTCTTCGAAAACGACGTTTCAATTTCTTTTTAAAAATCTCATGTTCAGTTATCAATAAAACCTTTTCATCAACAAAATGAAAACCATGTCTGAGATTACCCTCGATTAAGTTTACAGATTCTTTACAAATACTTGACTTATCTCTGGAATCCAATTTAATCTGATATTCCTCTAAAACATCCTCCAATGTTTTACTTCCCATTGAATTGCTAGACTGAAGAATAATAGTGTAATTCATTTTTTTGTATCGATCAATTTCTTCTTTTAGAAAAGAAAATTGATTGAAAAACTCTTGCATGGGATATTGATTAAATTGATAAATTTGATCAAACTTGAGATTTCCTAACCCCTTTTGCAGGTTAGAGAAAAAGGTAACCGGACTCTGTTTTTTATAGATTTGCTCTGTATCTGCAAAATACTGCATCTCAGAAAATGCTTTACTGTTCTGTAATTCTTCTGTAAAGTATTGTGCTAACTCCCTTTCAAAGACTTCATACTGATTCATCAATTTCTGATAATCATCAAAGAATACTGGGGTATCTTTTTCAATATAGTCAAAAACAGTCCATGTCTTGTCATAACACAAAGATAAAAACTTCCTAGAATCTAAATAAATTTGTTTTTGATGAAAACTTGAAAGAATTTCTTCTAAGTATGATTTTAAAATAGGTGATAACGTTTTTGAAATTTGTTTTTCTAAAGCTGACTGACCTCGTTGATAATCCTTTTCTCTCAAAAGCATATCACTAGCTGGAAAGATGGTGAGTTCTGTCTGATTTTCTTTCGATAATTGTGTTTCGACTTCAAATGACCTAATACCATCGACTTCATCACCAAAAAACTCAATTCGGAAAGGTTCTAACTGGGATATTTCAAAAATATCTAAAATATCTCCTCGCAGACTAAATTCTCCTTGAGTTTGTACTTGTGTAACTTTTCGATAGCCTATTTCCTTTAACTGATGGATAAGCGCATGTTGGTCATATTCTTCACCAACTGAGATTTTTACAATACTATCTTTGAATACATTTGGAGACGGTAAAATCAATCGACTTGTTGCAATATTACAAACCAAAATCCCTTTCTTAGATGGATCAGTCAAAAAACGCAAGGCTTCGACCCGTGAAATGATTTTTTCTTGTGAAGACATCAAGAACTCGACCATGGGGGAGTCATCTACCAAAAATGGATAGACAAGTTCCTCACCCAAGATAGATAGAAGATCACTAACAAGTCCTTCTGCTTCTCCATAAGTTGACGTTAATAACACAATCTTATCTTCTTTTTCTAAACTGCTTGCAATTGCAAGAGCCTTAGTAGATGTTGATAAGCCAAGTATTAGTTGTCTTTTCTTATCTGTTAAACTTTGATTCCATTTTTTAATCTGATTATTTTCTGAGAATAAATCTAATAAGGTCACCATTTATCCGTTATACCTCTGCATTGTTTTCTCAAAGTTTTTCTCTTGTAAATAATAGTTTACAGCATCGTCAACCTTGTCAATAGACTGTAAAATACCGATATAATCATCCTTGTCAAACTTACTCAAAACATGGTGAACAACTGACATACCATTTTTAGGTCTTCCGATTCCAATCTTAACACGATTAAAGACCTGGGTCCCTATATGTTGAATAATAGACTTGATACCATTATGACCACCTGCGGAGCCCTTTGATCTTAAACGAATCTTTCCAACTTCCATGTCAAGATCATCATAAATAATGAGTAAATCTTCAATATCCAAACCATAGTAAGTCAATAAAGCATGAACAGCTTTCCCGCTTTCATTCATAAAGGTCGTTGGTTTGACAAGATAAATTTTTTCGCCATTAAGAAAAAAAGATGCTAGATCAGCTTGAAATATCTTATCGTGTGTAAAAGTGATATTTTGTTTTTTAGCTAATTGGTCAATCAACATAAAACCAACATTGTGTTTTGTTTCAAAATATTTATCCCCTGGATTGCCCAAGCCTACAAGTAATTTGGTCATTTATTTTTCCTTTCAAAAGCCAAAAGGGTTGGAATTTTTTTCCAACCTAATTGACACTATTCATTAATTTTTTAGACATTAAAGCGGAATTCCATGATATCGCCATCTTGAACGATATATTCTTTTCCTTCTTCACGCAAGCGTCCAGCTTCTTTTACAGACTTTTCAGATCCGTATTTCACTAGATCCTCATATGACATGGTTACTGCACGAATAAATCCTTTTTCAAAGTCTGAGTGGATAATACCAGCTGCTTGAGGAGCCTTCATACCACGTTTGAAGGTCCAAGCGCGAACTTCTTTTTCACCAGCTGTGAAGTAAGTTCCCAGTCCAAGCAAGTGGTAAGCTGCACGAGTCAACTTGTCAACGCCTGATTCTGTCAACCCAAGTGCTTCAAGAAACTCTTGCTTATCTTCATCGTCTAACTCAGAAATTTCTTCCTCAGCACGCGCAGAAATAACGACTACTTCAGCATTTTCTGTCGCTGCAAATTCACGAATTTGTTTAACATAGTCGATAGAGTCAGGTTCTGAAACCACATCTTCATCCACATTAGCAACATAAAGAACTGGTTTAGTGGTCAAAAGGAAGAGACCTTTGACAACTTTTTGTTCTTCATCTGTAAATTCAATAGTTCGAGCTGATTTTCCATCTTCAAGAACAGGTTTAATCTTTTGAAGAACATTAAACTCTGCTACTGATTCTTTATCTTTTTGCGTACGTGCCATCTTTTCTACACGCGCATATCGTTTGTTAACTGATTCTAAGTCAGCAAGAATCAACTCTAGGTTAATAGTATCAATATCTGCCAGGGGATCCACAAAAGCATCTTCACGTCCTTGCTCGCGCATGACATTTTCATCATCAAAAGCACGAACTACATGAACAATCGCATCTACTTCACGGATATTGGCCAAGAATTTATTCCCTAGCCCTTCTCCTTTTGATGCACCTTTTACAATCCCTGCGATATCTGTAAACTCAAATGTTGTTGGAACTGTCTTTTTAGGAGTAATCATTTCCGTCAATTTTTGGAGGCGTTCATCTGGAACTTCTACCATTCCAACGTTTGGATCAATCGTCGCAAATGGGTAGTTTGCTGCCTCTGCTCCTGCTTTTGTAATTGCATTAAATAGTGTTGATTTACCAACGTTTGGCAAACCAACGATACCTGCTGTTAAAGCCATATTTTCTCATTCTCCGTTTTCATTTCAATCCCTAATATTATAACACAAAAAGGGATAAAGTGCTAACCCTCTAACTAAGGGTTCTCAGTCAATAATTTTATTCATTTTTCGATCAAAATCATAGCGCCCCATCATGACAACATGGTCACAATTGCTACATTTGATTTTTATATCTGCTCCTACACGTGTAATTTCCCAACGATTAGCTTTTTTTCCTGTTGACTTGATGGTGCAAGCATGTGGTTTTTTCATTTCAACAAAATTTCCAACTTGATACATACTACTCTCCTTTTCTTTTTCGATTATATCATAAAAGAGGCGAGCTAGGCTCAACCTCTTTCACTTAATTTGTACGAACTGGTGTAATGAGCTGCATGAAGTCCTCATCAGTGTCTGCTGGCACAAGAGTAAATGGACGAACGGCTGAGATAAAGCTAATGGTCACCTTTTCGCTATTTAAAGCCTTAAGGGAATCAATCAAATAAGTTGGATTGAAACTAATGGTCAAATCTTCACCAGTAACTTGATCAGTATCGATTTCTTCGTTTACTTTACCAACTTCTGGAGAGTGAACATGAGCGCTAACAACCCCATCTTTTATTTCAAGTTTTACAGTACCATTTTGAGTAGCACTTGATAAAAGACGAGCACGTTCCATTGACTGGCGTAAGTTTACAACATCAAAAGTAATAGTAGTGTTAAAGTCTGTTGGAATCAAACGATCTGTATCAGGATAGTTACCTTCTAACAAACGAGTATAGAAGCTAATATTTTCGCTTCTAAAGAGGATTTGATTGTTGGCAAAGAAAATCTCTACAGTTTCAATATCGTCTGTAAATACTGCTGAAAATTCGCGTAGAGAACGGCTAGGAATCACGACATCAAAATCATCACTATTTTTTTCAAGCGTTAATTTTTTCTGGCTTAGACGATGAGAGTCTGTTGCAACTGTTTTTAACTCTTTGTGTTGGCTCAATACAAAATGAACACCTGTTAAAATTGGACGACTTTCTTGTGTACTTGCAGCAAAAGCTGTTTCATTGATAATTTTCTTGAGTAATTTTGTTTCAAGAACCAAAGGAGTGCTTGCTGAAATTTCTTGGATTCGTGGATATTGCTCGCTATCTTTTCCTTTTAGGGTAATTTCTGATTTGCCGCTAGTTAAAACAATTTGATTTTGTTCAATTTCTTTAAAATCAAGAGTCACATCAGGTAGACTAGATACCACATTGATGAAGAAAGAAGCTTCAAGAAGGATCGAACCTAAAGAAGTAATTAACAAACCAGCATCTTCATTTTTTTGAGAAATAAAATTTTCAATTGAAATTTGACCATTTGAACCAATTAAAGTAACACCTTCATTGGTTACGTCAATTTTTACGGTTGATAAAATAGGAATAGCATTTTTAGAACTAATAGCTCTCTTAGTTGTATTCAATGCTTGTAGAAATAAATTTTTATTAATTGAAAAATGAATCATGGATTCTCCTTTATTTATTTTTAGTATTAGAAGGATAATAGTAATAATAGAGTCTGTGAAATCTGTGGAAAACAGACTTTAAACAAGTAATATCAAGTTTTTTTGATTGTTTAAAAAATGTGGATAAAAAAGATAATAAAGTAAAAGTTATCCACAAGTTATTTGATTTTCTTTTTGATGGATTCAATTTCTAAGCGTAAATTATCATCTTCATCAATCAAAGATTTAATTTTAGCATGGGCATGAATGACTGTTGTATGATCTTTTCCCCCAAATTCCTTCCCAATTTTTGGAAGACTATTATCTGTTAGTTCTCTAGATAAATACATGGCTACTTGACGGGCTAACACAATATTTTGAAGGCGTCTGCTTCCCTTCATTTCTTTGACACTGACACCATAAAAATTACCGACTTCATTTTGGATTTTATCAATTGGGATGACGAGCATTTGGTTAACATCTTGTTTACGTGCTCGAATAGCCTCTGCAGCGATATCGATTGTGATATCTTTAATCTTCTTCACTCGGGCAATTAAAGTGATGTCGTTGATTGCTCCTTCAAGTTCTCGGACGTTTGAATCAAATTGACCAGCTAGGTATTCTAGGGTATCACTTTGGAAATGGTAGTCTAAATGCTCTGTTTTACTTTGTAAAATGGCAATACGTGTCTCAAAGTCAGGTGGTGTGATGTTTTGCGTCAATCCCCAGCTAAAGCGCGTGACAAGTCTTTCCTCAAGTCCCTCTAAGTGTTTAGGGCTACGATCACTAGTCAGAACAATTTGTTTTTGATTGCTATGGAGAACATTGAAGGTATTGAAAAACTCTTCTTGAGTTGCAACTTTTTTTCCACTCAGCGATTGGATATCATCAATTAACAATAGATCAAGGCTACGGTAAGTTTTTTTGAATTTTTCCATTTCACCCAGTCTCAGGTGTTCAAGAAAGTCGTTGATAAAGCTTTCAGCAGGGATGTACTTCACACGCGCATCAGGAATATTTTTCAAAATCTCATTCCCAATGGCATTGAGTAAGTGAGTCTTACCAAGCCCAGGTCCTCCATAGATAAAAAGAGGATTATAGGTCAAGGCCAAATCTTCAGAGACAGCCAAGGCGGCTGATACTGCCCAAACATTCCCATCCCCTTGGATAAAATTATCAAAGGTATACTTTTCTTTTAATCCAGTATCCGAATAAGGAATAGATGCTAACTTTGGACTATAGTCATAAAGAGTTGAATTTGGAGCTTCTTCAACTTGTGAGACAGTAGTATCTTGAGGTTTGATGAAAATATATTGGGGAGTTATCTCAGCATCATAAATCTCAAAACCAGCTACTACAATGATATCTTTTAGTTGTTTTTCCCAGACCATTTCCATTTCAGATCGTGGTAAAAATATAGTGGCAACATTTTCCTCTACCTTGATGAGTTCAGCTTGAATAGCATAGAAATCATACATGGATCGAGTCAGTCTTTCTTGAGCAAATTCTAAGATACGATTCCAAAATTGTTTTTCTTTCAA